>CAZJWM010000019.1:0-24312 GCA_964549975.1 uncultured Bacteroides sp.
TCACCCTCGACGAACTCTCCGGCGCCCCCATCCCCTCCAGCCCCTACAACATCTCATCGGTGGCCATCACCGAGAAGTTTGCTCCGCTGGTGGGCGTGAAAGTGACGCTGAAAAACGACATGAACTTCAACGTGGAATGGCGCGACTCCCGCACACTCACGCTCAACACTTCGGCCGGTCAAGTGGTCGAAGCAAACCAACGCGGCCTCACCGTGGGCGCCGGCTACAAGATTGCCAACCTCGCCTCATTCCTCAAACTCAAAGGCCAACAAAAGAACCTGAGCAACGACCTCAACCTCCAATTCGACTTCAGCTACGCCCACTCGCAGTCGCTGATTCGCAAGATTGAGAGCAACTACACCCAGGCCACCGCCGGCACACGCAACATCACCATCAACTTCACGGCGGCCTACTCCCTGAGCAAGCGCGTGAACCTCGGCCTCTACTTCGACCACCAGATCAACACCCCGCTGGTGAGCAACAGCGCCTACCCCACCACCAACACCTCCTTCGGCGTAAACTTCAACCTCTCGCTGGCTCGCTGATTTGACAAATTGTCACGTTTTTTGCATAAAAATAGCAAAAAATGCTGATTTTCCTCAAAGTGTGCAGAAATTTCCCACAAGATTTTCATTGTTTTGTGTTTTTTGTGCATTACCTTTGCAGCGTAAAATATTAGGAAGTTATTTGTATTGAATGGTTCGTATAGTCTTGCCAATGAACTGGTCACATCACTCTCTCCCGCCACACACGGTTACATTAGGTATGTTTATCCAAGCTCATTGCACGCATCGGATCGCTTCATAGCCCGCTTTCCGAAGCGTGGACTCTGCGCACCAACTTTCATGGTATGTAAATCTGACAGATGCCACAGATACACAATTATCTATCTGTAAGTTTAACCCGCGATACGGCGACATGCGAATGCCGCCGTATTTTTTGTGCGTTTCACAAAAATTTTGTAACTTTGTGAGCAACATAGTGCGCGCACAGAAGGCGCATTGCAGCCTAATAAACACGTAATTAATATTTTAGCTAAAAATAATTATCTCATCCTACATGACACTTTCGTTACGCAACAAACTGCAGAATCTCGTCGTGGCGCTGGCTTCTATCACCCTGCTATCAGCCTGCCATGCCGAGAAAGAAGTTCTGTACTTTCAAGACGCCCAACCCAATCAGGCCGAAATGATCCAGGCCTCTAATGCCATAAAAGTGCAGCCGGGAGATGAACTTCGCATATTCGTCACCACCGACGACAACGAAGCCAGCGCCCTGTTCAACCTCATGTCGGAAAGTCGCTCGCTCTCGCGCACCGTATCCACCAAAGGCGGCACCACATCCTCGTCGAGCGGTCAGAACTACACACTGGCCTACACCGTGGCCTCCGACGGCACAATCGACTTCCCCATCGTGGGCAAAGTGAAAGTGGGCGGCAAAACTCGCGAAGAGATTGCCTCCGACATCAAAGCCACACTTCTGAAACAAAAATTGGTGAACAACCCCATCATAACAGTGCAATTCGGCAACCTTTTCTTCACCACCCTCGGCGAGGTGAACCAGCGCGGCACATATACGCTGGACCGCGACCGTCTGACCCTGCTCGAAGCCTTGGGCATGTCGGGCGACCTGACCATCTACGGCCGCCGCGACGCCGTGTGGGTGATGCGCGAACAAGACGGCCAACGCACAATGTACAAGGTGGATCTGCGCAGCACCGACTGCATGAACTCCCCCGCCTACTACGTGCAGCAGGGCGACGTGATCTACGTTGAGCCCAACTCCACCCGCATCGGCCAATCCACCATCAACGAAAACACCTTCAAATCCGTTGGTTTCTGGACTTCGCTGATTTCAATCGCCATCTCCATCACCACCCTCGTCGTCACCCTAACTCGCTAACATCGAAAAATGGAACAAACAAAACCGCAAACCGCCGCAGCGGCTGAAACCGAAGAGAGCACGGTGTCCATCACCGAACTGATTCGCGTGATCAAGTCACGCTGGATTTGGTATGTGATCTCCGTGGCCGTGTGTCTGGCCATCGCCACAATATATTATATGCGCGCCGTGCCTATGTACACACGCAGCATCCAAGTGCTTCTGAAAGATGAATCCACCCAATCCGTAGGGCCCAACCTTCAAGACCTCGGCATCAACACCACCGACCCCGACATTCTCAACGAAATGTTTGTGATGACCTCGCCCGAGGTGATGACTCAGGTGGTGGAAAAGCTCGGACTGAACGACGTCTACACCGTGCCCGAAGGGCTGCACCGCCGCGAGCTCTATCAGACATCGCCCATTGCCGTGGAGCGCGTGCGCGCCGAAGGTGAAGCCGACAAAGGCTTCTCGGCTCAGGTGCACATCGACTCCGAAAAGGAATTCACCATCACCTCCATCAAGCAGAATAAGGAGAAATTCGGCGACGACATATCCGGCCGCTTCGGCGACACCATCAATACCCCCATCGGTCGCATCACCGTCTACGCCACCAACGCCATGAACGAAGACTACGTTGACGAAAAGGTGACATTCAGCCACACATCGGTGGCCGGCGCCGCGGAATCAATGTCTTCGGCAATCACCGCAAAATATGACGACGATTTGGGCTACGTGATCACCCTCTCGCTCTCGTCATCGTCAATCCAAAAGGCCGACGACGTGCTGAAAGCCGTGGTGGAATCCTACAACGACCGCTGGATTGCCGACCGCAACAAAATTGCCATCGCCACCTCCAACTTCATCGACGAACGACTCAAGACCATCGAATCGGAGTTGGGCTCCGTGGAGAGCAACATCTCCGAATATCAGAGCCGCAACCAGCTGCTCGACATGAGCGCCGTGGCTCAGATGTATATGCAGCAGAGCCAGGAAAACCGTAAGGCCATCAACGAACTCGCCCAGAATATCGCCACCGCGCAATACATCAAGAGCGAACTCGCCACCAACGACATCACGCGCCTGCTCCCCACAATCGGCAACGTGGGCGACACCAACCTCTCGACGCAAATCACAGAATACAATAAGCTCGTGTCGGAGCGCAACCTCCGTCTGAAGAACATGCCCGAAGAGAGCCCCATCCTTCAGAAAAAGACCGAAACCATCCGCGAGATGCACAAGGCAATCATGGAGAGCGCCGACGCAGCACTGAATATCCTCAAAGCCAACTATAAGGCACTGAATCTCATCGACAACGACACCCGCAGCCAGATTGCCTCCGCCCCCGGCCAGGCCACCTATCTGCGCAGCGAAGAGCGCAACCAGAAGGTGAAGGAAACCCTCTTCCTCTATCTGCTGGAACGTCGCGAGGAAAATCAGTTGAGCCAAGCCTTCAACGCCTACAACACTCGCATGGTGACTCCCCCCACCGGCGACAGCACCCCCTCCTCGCCCAACAAGCGCAACATCTTTGCAATGGCATTCCTGCTGGGTCTGGTGATTCCCACCGGCATCATCTACCTGATGGAGATGACCAACACCAAGGTGCGTTCGCGCGAAGACCTTGCCGGCTGCACCATCCCCTTCGTGGGCGAAATCCCGCGCGTGCAAGCTCTGGAGCAGCGCAGCCGCTGGTTCCCCTGGCAACACGTGCAAGACATCACCGACAGCAACAAGCGTCCGCGCGAACTGCTGATCAAGCCCCACAGCGGCTCGGTGGTGAACGAAGCCTTCCGCATGGTGCGCACCAACATCGACTTCATTGCCGGATATGACCGCGACAACAATGCAACCTCCGCGCAACATCGCGGCAAGGTGATGATGGTGATGAGTTTGAACGTAAGTTCCGGTAAGACTTTCGTGTCGCTCAACACCGCCGGCATCTTCGCCATCAAAGACAAGAAGGTCTGCATCGTGGACCTCGACTTGCGCAAAGGCACCCTGAGTAAGACCGTCGGCTCGCCCGTGCGCGGCATCACCGACTATCTCATCGGCAACGCCACCCTCGACGAGGTGATCTACCCCCACGTGAAAGGTCTCGAAAACCTCGACATGCTCCCCGAAGGCACCGTGCCCCCGAACCCCACCGAGCTGCTCTACGTTGACCGCATGGCCAAATTGGTGGAAGAGCTCCGCGAGCGCTACGACTACATCATCTTCGACTGCGCCCCGGTGGAAGTGGTGGCCGACGCCAAAGTGCTCAACAACTACGTGGACATGTCGCTGCTGGTGATTCGCGCCGGAGTGTTCGAGCGCAAGCAGCTCCCCTACATCCAGGAATTCTACGACACAAAACGATACAAAAACATGATGCTTCTGCTCAACGCCACCGAAGACCTCCACGGCGTGTATGGTCGCTACGGCTATGGCTACGGTTATAGCTACGACACCACCGGCAAACGCAGCAAGCACAAACGTCAAAGCTAACGATGAAAGGCATTATACTGGCAGGCGGTAGCGGATCGCGCCTCTACCCCGTGACTCTGGGAGTGTGCAAGCAACTGCTCCCCGTCTACGACAAACCGATGGTCTACTATCCTCTGTCAGTGTTGATGCTCGCGGGCATCCGCGAGGTGCTGATCATCTCCACACCCGTCGACCTCCCGGCGTTCAAGCGCCTGTTGGGCGACGGGTCGCGTTTTGGTCTGACGCTGAGCTACGCCGAGCAGCCCTCGCCCGACGGCTTGGCGCAGGCGTTCATCATCGGCCGGGAGTTTATCGGCAACGACAGCGTGTGCATGGTGTTGGGCGACAACATCTTCCACGGCGCCGACTTCTCCAAGCAGCTTCGCGAGGCCGTGGCCGAAACCGAGGTCAACGGCAATGCCACAATCTTCGGCTATCGCGTGAGCGACCCCGAGCGCTATGGTGTGGCCGAATTCGACGCCCAAGGCAACTGCATAGGCATCGAGGAGAAGCCGCAACATCCGCGCTCCAACTACGCCGTCACGGGGCTCTACTTCTACCCCAACTCCGTGGTGGAGATTGCCGCGGCAGTGCGTCCCTCGGCCCGTGGCGAACTGGAGATCACCTCCGTCAACCAAGAATATCTCCATCGCCGACAACTGAAAATCCAACTGCTCGGACGCGGTTTCGCCTGGCTCGACACCGGCACCCACGAATCGCTCACCGAAGCCACCAACTATATCGAAACAATCGAGAAGCGCCAAGGCCTGAAAATCGGCTGCCTCGAAGGCATTGCCTTCAGTCAGGGATGGCTCCCCGCGGCGCAACTCATCACCACGGCCGACGCCTACGGCACGGCCAACCCCTATGGACGCTATTTGCGTCGACTCGCCACTGATGGAATACTCTGAAACTTCGCTGCCGGGAGTCTGGCTCTGCACGCCGCGGGTGTTTAACGACCCTCGCGGCTACTTCCTCGAAAGTTTTTCGCTGCGCGACTTCCGCAACGCCACCTCTCAGCCCGACATCACATTCGTGCAAGACAACGAAAGTTCGTCGACCTACGGAGTGATTCGCGGACTCCACTTCCAACGCGCCCCACATGCTCAGGCCAAACTCGTGCGCGTCACCTCCGGCCGAATCCTCGACGTGGCAGTGGACATCCGCCCCGGCTCCCCCACATTCGGCCGCCACATTGCAGTGGAACTCTCCGCCAACAATCATCGCCAACTATTCCTACCGGCAGGCAT
This sequence comes from uncultured Bacteroides sp., assembly GCA_964549975.1. Lineage (GTDB taxonomy): Bacteria > Bacteroidota > Bacteroidia > Bacteroidales > Muribaculaceae > UBA3263. The sequence goes on from CAZJWM010000019.1 coordinate 5,598, forward strand.
GGCCCACGGTTTTGCCACACTCTCCCCACAGGCCACCCTGCAATATAAATGCTCCAACTACTATGCCCCCGAGAGCGAAGACGGCATAGCCTACAACGACCCCACTCTGGCCATCGACTGGCAGATTCCCGCGGCCGACGTGATTCTCAGCGACAAAGATGCTCGCCGGCTCCCGCTGGAGCAGCTCCAACTCTGAAACGTATAATTTCTCTTATCATCACTATAACTTAACTAACTTATGGGAGGCTTTTATGGCGTAGCTGCAAAAAGCAGTTGCCGAACTGACCTATTCTACGGAGTGGACTACAACTCTCACCTTGGCACCCGCCGCGCAGGCCTTGCCACCTACGACGAGACAACAGGCCGATTCAATCGGTCAATCCACTCACTCGAAAATTCCTATTTCCGCACCAAATTTGAAGATGATCTGCCCAAGTTCACCGGCTGCAGCGGCATCGGCGTGATTAGCGACACCGACCCGCAACCGATAATCATCAACTCCCGATTGGGCAAATTCGCCATCGTCACGGTGGCAAAAATCTGCAACATCGACGCTCTGGAGAAGCGCCTGATCAACTCCGGTGCCCACTTTGCCGAACTCAGCAGCGGCACCACCAACCCCACCGAACTCATTGCCCTGCTCATCAACGAAAAAGAGTCGTTTGAAGAGGGCATCCAAAACGTCTACGACAGCGTGGAGGGCTCCTGCTCAATGCTCCTGCTCACCGAAAACGGCATCATCGCCGCTCGCGACCGTCTGGGTCGCACGCCCATTGTGATTGGCCGCAAAGATGGCGCCTATGCCCTCACATCGGAGACCACCGCATTCCCCAACCTGGGCTACGACGTGGTGCGCGACCTCGGTCCCGGCGAAATTGTGCGCGTCACCGCCGACAACGTGGAGCAGCTCTGCGCCCCCGGCGAGGATATGCAAATCTGCTCGTTTCTCTGGGTGTATTATGGTTTCCCCACCTCCTGCTACGAAGGTCGCAACGTGGAAGACACCCGCTTTGCCATGGGCTACGCCATGGGCAAAACCGACCCCACGGAAGTGGACTGCGCCTGCGGCATCCCCGACTCAGGCGTGGGCATGGCCACGGGCTATGCCGCCGGTCACGGCACCCCCTATCAGCGCTGCATCTGCAAATACACCCCCACGTGGCCCCGCTCCTTCACTCCGTCGGAACAGAGCATGCGCTCACTCGTGGCTAAAATGAAACTCGTGGCCAACCGCCAGATGCTCCGCGGCAAACGCGCCCTCTTCTGCGACGACTCCATCGTGCGCGGCACCCAGTTGAACGACAACGTCAAGGAGCTCTTCGACTGCGGAGCCAAGGAGGTGCACATGCGCATCGCCTCGCCGCCGCTGATCTACGGCTGCCGCTACATCAACTTCACATCCTCCAAGAGCGACATGGAATTGCTCACACGTCGCGTGATTGAGGAACTCGAAGGCGACCCCAACAAAAATCTCGAAAAATATTCGCAAACCGGTTCGCCGGAATATGAAGCAATGGTGGAACGCATTCGCCAACGCTTTGGCCTGACCACACTGAAATTCAACCCCATTGAAACCCTCATCGAGGCCATCGGCCTGCCCAAGTGCAAGGTCTGCACCCACTGCTTCGACGGCACCGGCCGCTTCGCCTGCCACTGCCACTGATTTTTGATTTGGCAGTTTGAAAATTTATTACGACATTTGCGTTACAAAATCATCGTAACGTAAATGCCGTAATCTTATGCAGCCAAACAATCCTTTCCTCATCTCGGGCTACCACAGTCCGGAATATTTCTGCGACCGCCGACAGGAGACCGCCACCATCATCGACGCGCTCCACAACGGGCGCAACATCACGCTGATAGCCCCTCGACGCATGGGCAAAACCGGACTGATCCACCACGCGTTTCGCCAATTGCACGAGCAGCAGAGCCGCGATGTGGTGACGCTCTACATGGACATCTACTCCACGCAATCGCTCGGCGACTTCGTGAAACTGCTGGCCAACACAGCACTGGGCAAACTCGACAGCGCGCCGCAGAAAGCACTGGCCCACATCAAACGGTTTGTCCACAGCTGCCGACCGGTGTTCACCTTCGACGACATCACGGGAGTGCCCAAGGTGACAATCGACGTCACCCCTGCCGAGGAGGAGAGCACACTGAAGGAGATTTTCGACTACCTGGCCTCATCCGAGCGACGTTGCTACATAGCCATCGACGAGTTTCAGCAGATTGCCGAATATCCGGAAAAGGGGATTGAGGCACTGCTACGCTCCTACATTCAATTTCTGCCAAACGTCAATTTCATCTTTGCCGGAAGCAAACAGCACGTGATGCACGAGATGTTTGCCTCGTCGAAACGACCGTTCTATCAGAGCACCCAACTGCTCTCCATCGGCAGAATCGACCGCGAAGAATACGCCGACTTCGCAGCAGGCCACTTCGCCGCGGCCGGCAAACTGCTGACGCGCGAGGTGTTCGCGGAAATCTACGACCGCTATCAGGGCCACACGTGGTATGTGCAGTCGATGCTTAACCGTCTGTATGGCTACGGCCGCGACGTCGACGAGCAACTCGTGGACTATGCCACCGAACAAATCATATCCGAGATGAGCTACACCTATGCCGACCTGCTGCGAGGCTATCCCGCAGGGTGCGTCAGCCTGCTCAAGGCCATAGCGCGCGAAGGGTGCGTGAAGGAGCCGCTTTCGGGGATTTTCATAAACAAATATCATCTGCGCGCCGCAAGCTCTGTGAGTGCAGCGCTGAAGAAGCTCCTACGCAATGAGATGGTCTATCTGTCGGATTGCGGTTACATAGTCTACGACCGTTTCATGAGCCAATGGCTCAGGGAGTTGGCATTTTAGTCGGCGATGTTGCGGATGATGGAGGCCACCACGGCCGGGGAGGTGACCAGGCGCGAATATTCGTCGGCACCGGGGGCACCCATGGCCACGTCGGCGCGACGGAAAGTCATGGCCGAGAGTTGAGGAGCACGCGCCGAGGCGTGAATCTCCGTGGCATGGGTGAGCTTGAAAATTTCGGCGGCATTGTCGGGGTTGACGCCCGAACCGGGCATGATGACGATGCGGCCGGCGGCACGTTCCACCAGCTCCTTCAGCGTGGCGGCACCTTGGCGCGCCGTGGGGGCCTGGCCCGACGTGAGCAGTCGGTCGACGCCTAACGAAATCAGCGCATCCAGCGCCTCAAACGGGTCGCGACAGAGGTCGAATGCGCGGTGGAAGGTCACGGACATTCGTCCGGCAGCGGCCACCAACACCTCGGTGACCTCCTCGTCGATGGAGCCATCTGGGCGCAGCGCACCAACCACCACACCATGGCAACCGGCACGCTTACAAAATTCGATGTCGCGAATCATACACTCCACCTCTGCGGGGGAGTAGACAAAGTCGCCGCCACGTGGACGTATCAACACGTTCACCTTGATGCCGCCGAGGGCCACGGCCGAAGCAATCAGGCCCGGCGACGGCGTGACGCCACCTTCGCTCAAGGCGGCACAAAGTTCCACACGGTGAGCGCCACCGCGTTTGGCAGCTATGGCCGACTCAATGTCGCCACAACAGATTTCCAGTATCTTATTCATGTTTTCGAGGAAAGAATTTTACTTGACGAGTGAAAAACACACAAACTATGTGGCAAATATAGTGAATATTTTGTAACTTTGATGCAAAAATCAATCATAATTTTTCTCGACACCACGAAAAATGAAAAAATTTGTCCTAACTCTGGCTGCCGCACTCTCAATTGCCGGCGCCTCAGCCACTCATACGGCCGACTATCGTGTGATTCCTTTGCCGCGAACAGTGGAACTCAACGCCTCGGAAAAGGCCTTTCCGCTGTTGCCCACCACCAAGATTTTCTTCAACAAAGATGACCAAGGTCAGCGCCGCAACGCCGAGCTGCTGCAGGGCTACATCAAGGAGTTGACCGGACTGGAACTCGCCATCGTCACGCGCGCACCGCGCGCCAACTATATCCACCTGCGCGGATATGGCTACGAGGGCGCAACCGCCGGAGGCTACACACTCACGGTCAACGAGCGCGCCATTGTGATTGACGGCGCCGACGCCGAAGGCACCTTCCACGGCATCCAAACCCTGCGCAAAGCCATCGGCGACACCGAAGGCGACGCCGACATCCAACTGCCCGCCGTCACCGTGACCGACGCTCCGGAGTTCGGCTATCGCGGCATGCACCTCGACGTGAGCCGCCACTTCATGACCGCCGACTCCGTGAAACAATATATCGACATGCTGGCGCTGCACAACATCAACCGTTTCCACTGGCACCTAACCGACGACCAAGGTTGGCGCATCGAGATCAAGAAGCATCCCCGTCTGACCGAAGTGGGCTCGCGTCGCGCCAAAACCGTCATCGGCAAAAACTGGGGCACATACGACAATATCCCCCACGAGGGCTACTACACCCAAGAGCAGATTCGCGACATAGTGAGCTATGCCGCCGACCGCCATATCACCATCATCCCCGAAATCGACCTGCCGGGCCACATGCAGGGCGTGCTTGCCGCCTACCCCGAACTGGGTTGCACGGGCGGCCCCTACGAGGTGTGGCCCACATGGGGCGTGAGCGACGACGTGCTCTGCGTGGGCAACGAGAAAACATTCTCGCTGCTGGAGGATGTGCTCACCGAGGTGATGGACCTCTTCCCCTCTGAATATATCCACATTGGCGGCGACGAATGTCCGAAAACGCGCTGGAAAGATTGCCCGAAATGTCAGGCCAAAATCGCCTCGCTCGGCATCAAAGGCGACGACCAACACTCGGCCGAGGAGTATCTCCAGAGCTACGTGATCAAGCGCATGGAGAAATTCATCAACGCCCGCGGCCGCCGCATCATCGGTTGGGATGAAATCCTGGAAGGCGGCGTCAGCCCCACGGCCACCGTGATGAGCTGGCGCGGCGAAGAGGGCGGACGCGCTGCCGCCAAGATGGGCAACCAGGTGGTGATGGTGCCGAACAACTATTTCTACTTCGACTACTATCAAACCGAAGACACCCGCAACGAACCGCTGGCCATCGGCGGATGCGTCACCCTGGAACACGTCTACGACTATAATCCTCACCCCGAAGGGCTCACCCCCGAGGAGCAAGCGCGCATCATCGGCGTGCAGGCCAACCTCTGGACGGAATACGTCCCCACGTTCCGCCAAGTGCAGTATATGGTGCTGCCGCGCATGGCTGCGCTGAGCGAGGTGCAGTGGAGCGACCCCGAGAGTCGCGACTTTGCCGACTTCACGGCCCGACTGTTCCGCCTGATGAAACTCTACGACAAATTCGGCTACAACTACGCGCGCCACATCTTCAGCGCCCGCGCCGAATTCACCCCCAACAACCTCACCGGCGGCACCATGGTGAAACTCTTCACCGTGGACAATTCGCCGATTCGCTACACTCTCGACGGCACGATACCCACAGCCTCGTCGACCCTCTACACCGCTCCGTTTGAGATTCACGAAGACTGCCATCTGGTGGCACTCTCCTTCCCCGCCGACGGCGGCAAAACGCAGCCCGTGGAGGAGACATTCTCCTACAACAAAGCCACCAACCGCGCCATCACCCTGGCCTACCCCACCCACTCCAACTACACCTACAAAGGGGCCTCCACGCTGGTTGACGGCATGCACGGAGTGGCCAACATCCGCACGGGCCGCTGGCTGGGCTGGTGTGGCGACGACATGGTGGCCACCATCGACTTGGGCAGCGACCAAGAGATCAGCCACCTACAGTTTGACACGTTTGTAGACCGCGACGATTGGGTGTTTAACACCCGCGGCTACTCGCTGGAAGTCTCCACCGACGGCCGGGAGTTCACCCCGGTGGTGAGCAAAGATTTCGAGCCTGCCACCCAAGAGAGCGAAAGCGGCATCATCACCTTCAGCGAGGAGTTCTCGCCCGTGACCTGCCGCTATGCGCGTCTCACGGTGAAGTGCGAAAAGGTGCTGCCTGAGTGGCACGGTGGCCACGGCAAACCCGCCTTCGTCTTCGTGGATGAAATTTCGCTGAACTAAATCTCTCTTAGCAAGATGAAACGCTCACTGCTTCTCTCCGTGCCGATTGCCCTTGGTCTGGTGATCATGGGCGAATCGGTGCGCAGCGGCATCAAAAGCTTTGCCAACCGCGACCGCGTAGTGTCGGTGCGCGGTTTGGCCGAGCGTGATGTCGAGGCCAACCACGTGACTTGGCCCATCACCTACACCATTGCCGGCGACAATCTGCCCGCACTCTATTCGCAGATGCAAGCCAACAACGAGGCCATCATCAAGTTTCTCACCGACGGCGGCATCAACAAAGATGAAATCAGCGTGAACCCGCCGGAGCTCTACAATGCCGAGAGCAACATCTACAGCGGCGACCGCGCTCGCTATCAGTATAATCTGACGCCAAGCATCACGGTGAGCTCCGCTCAGGTGAGCAAAGTGCGCGAACTGCTGATTCGGCAGTCGGAACTGCTCAGCCAAGGTTTGGCCATCAACAACGGCTATGTCAACTATGAATACACGGCCTTGAACGACGTGAAGCCCGAAATGATTGCCGAAGCCACCCACAATGCACGAAATGCGGCCGACCGATTTGCCGCCGACTCAGAGTCGAAGCTTGGCAAAATCAAGTCGGCCACACAGGGACAATTCTCGATAGAAAGCGCCGACGGCACCACGCCTCACATCAAGCGACTGCGCGTGGTCACCTACGTGGATTTCTATCTCGAAGACTAAGCGCGAGACTTACAATTGGTTGTAGGCGTCGTCGTCGACAGGCTCGAGCCACTCATTGGAGGTGTCCTCACCCGGCACTTCAATGGCCAAGTGGGCAAACCAGCTGTCGGCAGCGGCGCCGTGCCAGTGTTTCACCCCCGCGGGGATGTTGACCACGTCGCCCGGGCGGAGCGCACGGGCGGGTTTGCCCCACTCCTGATACCAGCCGCGGCCGGCCACGCACACGAGCATTTGGCCGCCCCCTTTCGAGGCGTGATGGATGTGCCAATTGTTGCGGCAACGCGGCTCAAACGTGACGTTGAACACGCCCACTTGCTCCACCGACAACGGCGCCAGATAGCTCTGGCCGATGAAATATTGCGCATAGGCGGTGTTGGGCTTGCCGATGGGGAAAATCATCTCGCGCTGGAAGGCGATGGCGGCATCGGCCTCGGTGGTGTCTTTGTCCCACACCTCCTTGGCCAAACGGAAAGCGCCCCATGCCTTGGGCCAACCGGCGTAGAAGCCCACTTGGGTGAGAATTTCGGCAATCTCGGTGCGCGTGATGCCGTTGGCCTTGGCGGCCTGAAGATGATAGATGAGCGACGTGTCGGTGATGCCCTGGCTCACGAGCGAAGTGATGGTCACCAGGCTGCGATCGCGCAGCGAAAGTTTGTCGGTGCGACTCCACACTTGGCCGAACAACACGTCGTCGTTCAGCTCTGCAAATTTCGGAGCAAACTCGCCAAGCTGTTCACGGCCTGCAGTTTGCTTAACCACTGTTTCGGATTTAGACATAGTAGGTACTAATAATAGTAGAATAGGTAGGAATATCGTTTTCACAAGCGCAAAGATACACTTTTTCGGCATACAGCGGTCAGCTTCGCGCGAAAAAAAACTTTTTATTTGGGGATGTCGGAGAAAAACTGTATTTTTGTGGTATAATCTGTAACTACAACCAACTTGTCAATATGAAGCGACTATTTTCCTTGTGCTGCGTGGTGGCAATAGCTGCGTGGCTGTTCTCGGCCGGTGCCGAAGAAAAGAGCACGCGTCAACATCGCGTCTATGGTGTGGCATTCTACAATCTTGAGAACCTGTTTGACACCATCAACACCAACGGGTCTTACGACCTGGAATTCTCGCCCAAGGGTGCCCGTCAGTGGGACTCCCGCAAATACAACTCGAAAATCCACAATCTGGCATACGCCATCTCAAAGATGGCCACAAGCACCACCCCCAAAGGCCCGGCAATCATCGGCGTCAGCGAGGTGGAAAACAAGTCGGTGCTCGACGACCTGGTGGCCGACCCGCAAATCAGCGCATGGAATCTGCAGGTGGTTCACCACGACTCACCCGACCGTCGCGGCGTTGACGTGTCGCTGCTCTACAATCCTCGCTTCTTCCGCTTTGAATCGGTGACCAACCACACTCTGGTCATCGAGGGCAAGCCCGATTTCCGCACCCGCGACCAGATGTGCGTCACCGGCCTGCTGGGCAACACCCGCGTGAGCATCATCGTCAACCACTGGCCCTCGCGTCTGGGCGGCCAGGAGCAGAGCAGCTACCTGCGCGAAGCCGCAGCAGCCCTGTCGAAACATATTGCCGACTCGGTGTGGGCCGTCGACCCCAACCGCGGCGTCATCATCATGGGTGACCTCAACGACGACCCCGACGACCGCTCCACTCGCCAAGTGCTCGGTGCCAAGAAAACCACCGACGGCGTGGAGCCCCACGGATTCTACAATCCATGGTGGTCGATTCTGCGCGACAAAGGCATCGGCACCCTCGCCTACAAGAGCGCTTGGAACCTCTTCGACCAAATCATCATCTCCGGCAATCTGCTTGAGAGCAACTGTGGCGAAGACGATGCCCGATTCTTCAAAGCCATGGTCCACAACCACGACTTCCTAATCGACACCGAAGGCTCGCGCCAAGGCTACCCCTTGCGCACCTACAGCGGCGGCGTGTGGCTCAACGGCTACTCCGACCACTTCCCCACAGAAATCTTCTTGAAACAACCCGTAAATGTCAATCCCCGTTAAGATTATCAACCGCTCGGGCATGACTTTGCCCGAATATGCCACCGACGCTGCAGCCGGCATGGACGTGAGAGCTTGCTTGAGCGAGCCCGTCACTCTGGAGCCGCTGCAGCGGGCTCTTATCCCCACAGGCCTGCGCATGGCCCTGCCCAAAGGCTACGAATGTCAGGTGCGTCCCCGCTCGGGCCTGGCCCTGAAACACGGCATCACCGTGCTCAACTCGCCCGGCACCATCGACGCCGACTATCGCGGCGAAGTGGGCATCATCTTGGTGAACCTCTCGCAGGAACCCTTTGTCATCAACCCCGGCGAGAGAATCGCCCAACTGGTGGTGGCACAACATAGCCGCGTGGAATGGCTCCCCGTGGAAACGCTCGACGAAACCGAGCGCGGCGACGGCGGCTTCGGCCACACCGGCGTGAAATAAGCCATACCACCACCCCACCTCTTAGGAAAGTGAAAAAGCTACAACATCTGTTGATGTGGAGCATCGCAGCCATGCCACTGCTGCTGAGCGCCACCCTCCCCGGCCGAGAGGCTCGTCAAAAGGCCGAATACTATTATATGTCGGGACTCTGCGCCGCCGACACCGTCAGCGACCGCGCCGGCTTCAACGACCGCCGCGGCGTGATGATGGTTCGCGCCTATGCGTTGGACTCCACCCTCACTGATGCCGGATATCTGGCTGCCGGAGAGATGATTCCCGGAATGGGCAACGACACGGCCGCCGTGCGTCCCTTTCTGACGATGCTCGAGCGCCATTTTGCCGGACACCCCGACGACGCCTATGTGGGCGCAAATCTCGCCAACATCTACATCTACAGCTATCGCAACACCGGCGGCGCACTGAAGGTGCTGCGCACTCTGAGCGAAACCAACCCGGAGAACTCCGACGTGTTGGTGCGCCGCGCCACCATGGAGCAGCAGTTTGGCAGCGCCGACTCCGCCCTGGCGCTCTACGACCGCGTGGAGCGCATCGACGGCAACAGTCTGCAACTGACGGCTCGCCGCCTGCAATGCCTGCACTCCAAGGCCGACACCACCGGAATGTTGCAACTCACCTCACGCACTCGCCGCGAGATGCCGCAGAGCGCCTCGGCGCGCGTGCTTTCGGCCACGGTGTTCTCCGTCTTCGATATGAACGACTCCGCCAACGCTATGGTGGAGGAGGCCCTGGAGCTCGACCCCAACAACGTCGACGCCCACCGCTATCGCCTGGCCGAATATGCCGACGAGGGGAGCGTGGAGAGCTACATGAAGGAGATGCACTCCATCATTGAAATCGACGAAATCGACTACGCCGACCGCCTGTCGATGGTGACCGGTGTCTACGACTACATCGAGCCGGCCGACACCATGGACTGCTACGCGGAGATGATTGAGCTGTTGCATCATCTGGTGGCACACAACCCCGGCGAGCAAAAGGGCTATGCCTATCTGGCCGCAGCCTACATCTCAAGCGAAAAGCCGGAGAAAGCCGCCGAAGTGCTCCACGAAGCCGGAGTGATCGACCCCAAAAACTTCAGAGACCGACAGATGGAGATTGCCTGCTGGAGCGAATCGGGCCGCTACGACATGGCCTACTCCGAAGCCGCAAAGGCCGTTGAGCTGTTCCCCGACGACGTGACCTTCGCCATGATGCAAGGCAACGCCGCGCTGGCTCTCGGCAAAACCGACGAGGCCATCGGCATCTTCAACAAGGCACTGGAGCATTTCCAAAGCGACAAAGATCGCAGCAGCATCTACTGCTCGCTTGGCGACCTCTACCACGAGCAAGGCCAAGCGTCAACGGCGTTTGACTTCTATGAGAAATCGCTTGCCGCCAACGCCGACAACGCACTCACACTCAACAACTACGCGTATTTCATGGCACTCGACGGCGGCGACCTCGACCGCGCCGAGAAGATGGCCGAACGCGCAAATATGTTGAACCCCGGGTCGCCAACGGTGCTCGACACCTACGCCTGGGTGATGTTCTTGAAAAAGGATTACGCCACAGCTCTGGAGCTGATCAACTCCGCAATGGCGCGCATCTCCGACGACGCCAACCTCTCCGACGAGATGCTTCAACATGCCGGCGACATCTATTTCATGGCCGGACACACCGAGGAGGCCCTCGAATTTTGGGAAATGGGTCTGGCCGTGAATCCTCAAAACCGCGAACTGCAACGCAAAATTAAAAATCGCACCATCTAAGAATGAACCGCATAATTTCATCAACCCTCATAGCCTCTCTCACCCTCCTGGCCGGATGCCGCTCGCAGCAATCGGCCACAGCCGACGCAGCCGACACCAGCGCCGTCACAGCCCCATTGGCAACCACGGCGCCCACGGCAGCCGCAACCACGCAAAGCCAACAAATCAGCCCGTTAGGCGATTGGCAGAACCTCTATCTGCCGGTGAAGGTGGAGCTGCTCGAACCCGCGCAATATTCGCTATCGGGCCGCGCCACGATGGTGCGCGACAGCCTGCTATGGATTTCGCTTCGCGCTTTCGGATTGGTTGACGTTGGCAGCGTCTACGCCGACACTTCGAAGGCATGCGTGGTGCTGAAAAAGCCGCAAAAACTCGCCATGGAGTTGCCCTTGGCCGACGCCATGAATCAATACGGATTCACCATAGGCAACATCCAAGACGCACTGCTCGGCGACGAAGAGGCGCTGGCAATGCTCCCCTCGGCCGTGAAATGGAGCGTGGATGAACGCACACAAAAGAAGGTGGTGGTGAGCCTCTCGGGCTCGCAAGGGAAGGTGAACGTGAGTCTGCGACTGACGTTCGACCTCAGTAGCGCCGAAGTCAATACCGACAACGTGCGCCAATGGACGGCCCCCGGCAGCAGCTATCAGTTCATCACCCCCGCCCAAGCCTTGAAAGCACTTCAACAAATGTAGTTAGAAATACACGGAATGTCACTCAAACGACCAATCATATCCATCTTAATCCTTGCGATATTGGCAGCGCCTATGGGTGCTGCCAAGAAACAACGCACATCGTCCGACGCCAAAAAGCAACGCCAACAAACCGAACAACAGATTCGCTCCACCAAAGGGAAAATTCAGCTCACCGAAAAGCAGATCAACGACCGACTGGCGCGCATCAACCGACTCGATGCACAGGTGGGCCAAACCACCACGCGCATCTCGCATCTGCAAACGCGCCTCGACTCCATAGCCGCCGCCTCGGCCGCACTGAGCGACTCCATCGCAGCCGCCGAAAGCGAACTCGGCAAACTGCGCAAATCGTATGCCGCAGCAGTGAAGGCTTCGCGCCGCAATCGCCGCGAAACCAATGCCGTGACATTCTTGTTTTCGTCGGCCGACTTCCGCCAGGCCTACCGCCGTCTGCGCTATCTGCAGGAATATTCCAAGTGGCGCGAACGCAAAACCGAGCAAATCCAAACGATGATGACCTCGCTGGGCGAGCAGCGCCAACGTCTGGAGTTGATGCAGCGACAAACATCGTCGCTGAAGTCAAACGCCGAGGGCGAACGCCGCAAACTGCGTGCCGACACCGATTCGCTCAACACGGCCGTGAAGTCGCTCCAAGGCGAAAAGAAGCAACTTAACGTGGCACTGCAAAAACAACAACAAACTCTGAATCAACTTGATGCGGAAATAGATAGATTGATTGCACAGGAGATTGAGGCCGAACGTCGCCGTCGCGAAGCCGAAGAGGCCGCACGCAAGAAGGCTGAGGCCGAAGCCCGCAAGAAAGCGGAAGCGGAGGCTGCCGCAGCCGCCGCGCGCAAGAAGGCATCAGGCACCTCCACGACGCCTGCCAAGAGCACAACGCCGTCGAAGTCGGCCACTCCCGCAACCACAACCACACCTGCAAAATCCTCTACTCCCGAGGCCAAACCCACACCGGCGCCATCGGCACAAACAGGCGGTTTTGCCGCCCAGAAAGGCAAACTCCCCTCGCCGCTGAGCCACACCCACGTGGTGGTGCGCCGCTTTGGCGTGCAGCGCCACGAGACGCTGAGCAAGGTGGAGGTGAGCAATCCCGGCGTCGACCTGGAGACAGTGCTCGGCGCAACGGCTCGCGCGGTCTACCCCGGCGTGGTGTCGGCCATATTCGTGCAAGATGGCTACGACCACGTGGTGTTGGTGCGCCACGGCGACTACATCACCGTCTATGCCAACGTGGCATCGCTCTCGGTGAAGAAGGGCGACTCGGTGAAGGCCGGCACGGTGATAGGCACCATCGGCGCCTCGTCTAACAATCCGCAACGAGGTCGACTGCACTTTGAAATCCGCCGCGAAAAGGAGAAATACGATCCTCTGCTATGGCTAAAACCCTGACGCAAACCACGCTGAAGGCCGTCGGCCTGTTCGGGTCGATGCAGATGGTGCAGGTGGTGTGCACACTGCTGCGCCTGAAGGTGATCACGCTGCTCACCGGAGCCGTCGGCGTGGGTTTGATGGGCGTCTATTTCAACACTCTCGACTTGGTTTCCACAGTGAGCCAACTGGGGATACGCACCTCGGCGGTGAGCGACATTGCCGCTGCCGAAAGCGCCGGTCGTCGCCGCAACGTCATCTTGACGCTTCGCCGCTATGCGTGGCTGCTTGGCGTGGTGGGCGCAGTGGCACTCTTCCTCCTGGCGCCGACGCTGAGTCATCGCGTGTTCAGCTCGGTTGAAGGGACGGCAGTGTGGGGATTCCGACTGCTGTCGGTGAGCGTGTTGCTCACGTCGTTGGCCTCCGGCGAACAAGCCGTGCTGCAAGGGCGCTCACTGCTGACACTATTGGCCACGGCCAACATGTGGGGCTGCGTTGGCGGATTGCTGCTGTCGCTCCCCATCTATTGGTGGCTACGCATCGACGGCGTGGCCTGGAGCATATTGGCCTACTCCCTCTGCTCGCTGTTGGGCTACGTCTACGCGGCCCGGCGCTCGCCGCGCGAAGAGGCCGAAGCGGGCCCCAAACCGGGCTGGCGCGAGTCGCTGGCCATGGGCAGCGGTTTCATCAAAGTGGGGATATTCCTCACCTTGGCGGCCATCATCACCTCGGCGGTCAACTGGGGGATGACCGTGTGGATGGAACACACACCCGGCAATGCGTCGGTCAACAACGGACTCTATCAAGCCGGCAGCACGATGTTGTGGAAATATGCCGCAATGTTTTTCGTGTCGGTGAGCTACGAATATTTTCCTCGAATCGCCCGATTTGCGCGCACCTCGAAGTGGCGCACGTCGGTGATGGTGGGCCACGAAAGCGCGTTGCTGACGTGGCTCTATCTCCCCTGCGCATGTGCTGCCATAGCCGCGGCGCAACCGTTGGTGCGACTGCTCTACAGCGGCGAATTTCTCCCCATGGTCTCCTTCTTCGTTTGGGGAATGGTGGGAATGATGCTCAGGGCACAATCGATGTCGATGAGCTATTGCTTCCTGGCTCGCGGCAGCGGCCGCTCGTTTTTCATCACTGAGGTGGTGAGCGGCGTGAGCGGCGTGGGCCTGCAGATGTTGGGTTATCTGCTCTGCGGATTCACGGGACTCGGTCTGGGCACTATCGCTTGGATGGTGGTCGACGTGGCCGTGGTCTATGCGGTGTATCGCCGCGAGGGATTGCGGCTTAACAGCCGCGTGTGGCTCACCTCGCTGACGGCAACGGCCTACGTGGCCGTATGTGCGGCAATGCAGCAGTGGGGCCTTTGGTGGGCCTCTGCAGCCATGGCCGCCGCCGGCTTATGGTGGTTTATGAAGAAAACTCGCAAACGTTGAAATTATGGCATTAGAGATAGAACGCAAATTTTTGGTCTCCTCGGAGGCGTTTCGCACGGCCGTGAGCAGCTCCACGGAGATAGCCCAGGGCTATCTGTCGTCGCACCCCGACGCAACGGTGAGGGTGCGCGTGCGCGGCTCTCGCGGCTACCTGACGGTGAAGAGCCGCAACTGCGGAGCGGTGCGCTCGGAGTGGGAATATGAAGTGCCGGTGGAGGAGGCCCGCGAGATGTTGCGGCTATGCGGCTCCACAGTGTTGCGCAAGGTGCGCCATCTGGTGGAGTTCGGCAGCCACACGTGGGAAGTTGACGAATTTATTGAACCACACGCCGGACTGATACTGGCCGAAGTGGAGCTGCAAAGTGCCGACGAAGCGGTGGAGCTCCCCGAGTGGATAGGCCTGGAAGTGACGGGCGATCCGCGCTACTACAACAGCGTGTTGGCCGGAGGCACTCAGCGATAGATTCGCGAGAGCTGGCGGCGCATTTGTCGCACTGTGGCGGGGTCGTCGGGGTGATTGCGATTTAGAGTGATGCTGTCGAGCACGGCGTAGGTGTTGGCCGAGCTCTCCATTTGTGCGTAGCCGCAGACGCGCACCACGGTGCGCGTGGAGTCGAGATAGAGCTCAACGGAGACGGCGCCGTCGTCGGTGAAGGGGCGCGAGTGTGACACCTCGGTGACTCCGCCGCGATATTCAGCCATCATCACCATGGTGAGCGGATGGTCGGCACCGCTGAGTTGGCCCGACCAGCGCAACACGTCGCCGCGATGCCACGTGGAGTCGGCCGCAATGCTGAAGGTGAGGAAGTCGGAGGCCATACGCGAATTGAAGAGGCGAGTGGCGGGCAGAGTCCACACGTTGGTGGTGTCGCCGGCCAGGAGTTTGCGTCCGGCGTCGGTGCGTGCACCAAGTGCATAGAGGCTGTCGTTGAGAATGGAGTCGGTGAGGTCGTAGACCTCGAGGAGCTTCATGGAGTTGCCGGCATACCAGTGGAACGACGAATCGAGGTCGGCCTGGGTGATGCCATGGCGTTGGAGGATGCGCTGTTTCAGCAGCAAGCGTGCGTTTTCATTTTCGAAGGCGCGGTCGGGCGAACCGTTGACCACGGCATCGGCATAGTAGAGGTCGGCCAACACGGCGGCCATCTTCTCCTTGGAGAGCACGCCGCCGGGAGTCGACGAACAGGCCGCCACCAGGCAGAGCAACGCTGCCACGAGCAGCGCCGGAAGGCTACGCTTTGCTGCTGTTGGCATCTTGCTCTTCGTCGTTAAGTTGCTTGGAATAGAAGAGAATCAGGGCGAGGATGCCCACGGTGATGGCAGAGTCGGCGAGATTAAACACGGGGTGGAAAAACTCAAAATATTCGCCGCCCACCCATGGCATCCGGTCGGGCCACGTGAAGGAGAAAAGCGGGAAATAGAGCATATCCACCACTTGGCCGTGGAGGAACGTGCCATAGCCGCCGGCCGCGGGGAAGAGTGCGGCGGTTTGCGGCGGCATGGGGTTGTCGAAAATCAGGCCGTAGAACATGCAGTCGATGACGTTGCCGGCGGCACCGGCCACAATCAAGGCCACGCACACCAGATAGCCGAAAGGCTTCTGAGTGTTGCGGCGCAGCAGGCGGCAGAGATACCACACGCCCACACCGATGGCCACGATGCGAAACAGCGTCAGAGCCAATTTGCTGCCCATCTCCCAGCCGAAAGCCATGCCGGGATTTTGCACAAAGGCGATATGAAACCACGAGGTCAAAGCCACGTCCTCACCGAGGTAGAACGTGGTTTTGACCCATATTTTCAAGATTTGGTCGAGCACCACCACCAGCAGAGCTATGGCGGCGAGCAATTGTGCGCGATGCTGTTTCATGATTTTGACGATTATCTTTTGGCGTCGATGCAGAGGGTGGCGTGAGGCACCACGCGCAGGCGCTCTTTGGGGATAAGTTTGCCGGTGACTCGGCAGATTCCATATGTGCCGTTTTCAATGCGCAGCAGAGCATTCTGCAGGTGCTGAATGAACTTGCGCTGACGGTCGGCAAGACGAGCGGCTTCCTCTTTGCTCAGGGTGTTGGCACCCTCTTCGAGGGTCTTAAACGTGGGCGAAGTGTCGGCTATGTCGTTGGAGTTGCCGCCAATCATGCTGGCGCGCAACTCCTCATATTCTTTTTTCGCTTTGTCGAGTTTTTCGAGGATCAGTTCTTTAAATTCCTTGAGTTCTTCTTCGGAATAGCGATTTTGTTCAGGTTCTATCATTTTGTGTTATGCATTGGTGTTCTCGATGGCGATGTTCACGCGCAGACCGTCGATGTCGAGCGTGTCATCGTTGTCAGGGAGAGAGGGGTTCAGGGTGATGGCGTCGGCCAAGACCTGCGAGCCGATGTAGTCGGCATATTGGTTGAGGGCGTCAACAACTTCATCGACGGGTTGCAACTGCACGTTGATGTGGTCGGTGATGTTGTAGTCGCGACTCTTGCGGATGTTCTGGATGCGGTTGATGAGTTCGCGGGCCATGCCTTCGCGACGGAGGTCGTCGGTCACGGTGACGTCGAGGGCCACTGTGAGGATGCCTTCGTTGGCCACGAGCCAGCCGGGGATATCTTCGGAGAAGATGTCGACGGTGTCGGCGGTGACATGGGCGGTGGTGCCGTCGGCCAGGGTGAGGTCGATGGCGCCTTCGCGTTCAAGGGTGAGGATTTGGGCCTGCTCCATCGACTGCACTGCGGCGGCCACGGCTTTCATCTGTTTGCCAAACACGGGGCCGAGCTTCTTGAAGTCGGGTTTGACGCGCTTCACGAGCACGCTCTCCGAGGGGTCGAGCAGCTGCATCTCCTTGACGTTGACTTCGCTGAGCACCAGCGGAACGATCGGTTCGATGACGGCGCGTTGGCTCTCGTCGGTCAGAGGCAACATGAGTTTGCGCAGGGGCTGACGCACCTTGATGGCGGCTTTGCGGCGCAGGGCCAACACCATGGAGGTGATTTGCTGAGCCATGGCCATGCGCTGCTCCAGGGCGGGGTCGATGAGGGCCTTGTTGGGCTCGGGCTGCAGCTCGAGGTGCACGGAAGTGGACTCGGGGCAGAGGTCGAGATAGAGGCGATCGGCATAGAAGGGGGCGATGGGGGCCATCAACAGGGCCACGGTGCGCAGACATTCGTAGATGGTCTGATAGGCCGAGAGCTTGTCGGTGGTCATCTCCTTGCCCCAGAAGCGTGAGCGGTTGAGGCGCACATACCAGTTAGAGAGGTTGTCTTGCACGAAGTCGCTGATGGCGCGAGCGGCGATGGTGGGCTCATAGTCGTCGAGCGAGCTCTGCACGTTGGCCACGAGCGAATTGAGCACGGAGATGATCCAGCGGTCGATTTCGGGGCGCTGAGCCATATCCACGGGGGCCTCCTTGCCGGTGAAGCCGTCGATGTTGGCATAGCGGGCAAAGAAGTTGTAGGTGTTGAAGAGGGTGGCAAAGAATTTGCGCGACACCTCCACGATGCCTTGTTCGTCGAATTTGAGGTTGTCCCAGGGCGCCGAGTTGCTGATCATGTACCAGCGCAGGGGGTCGGAGCCATATTTGTTGATGGTGACGAAGGGGTCAACGGCGTTGCCCAGACGTTTGCTCATCTTGTTGCCAAACTTGTCGAGCACCAGGCCGTTGGAAATAACGGCTTTGTAGGCCACGGAGTTCTTGACCATGCCGGAGATGGCGTGGAGGGTGAAGAACCAGCCGCGGGTTTGGTCGACGCCTTCGGCGATGAAGTCGGCGGGATAGAGTTCGCCGTTGTCCACAGCCTCTTTGTTTTCAAAGGGATAGTGTTGCTGGGCAAAGGGCATGGCGCCTGAGTCGAACCACACGTCGATGAGGTCCAATTCGCGGTGCATGGGGCGACCGTCGGAGCTGACGAGCACGATGTGGTCCACGTAGGGGCGGTGGAGGTCGATGCGCTCGTAGTTGGCTTTGCTGTAGTCGCCGGGGACGAAGCCTTTGGCTTTGAGGGGATTTTCGGTCATCACACCTGCGGCCACGGCCTTTTCGATTTCATTGTAGAGTTCCTCCACCGAGCCGATGCAGCTCTCCTCTTTGGCGTCTTCGGTGCGCCAGCTGGGCAGGGGGGTGCCCCAATAACGGGAGCGGCCGAGGTTCCAGTCTTGGGGGTTTACGAGCCACGTGCCAAAACGGCCGCTGCCGGTGGAAGCCGGTTTCCAATTGATGCCTTCGTTGGCTT
>CAZJWM010000020.1:0-23748 GCA_964549975.1 uncultured Bacteroides sp.
GAACCGATCACTTCGAAGATGAGCACGGAGTGGTGGGCCGACAGCGAGCGTCCGCTCTCGGGGATGATGTTGGGCTGCGGAATGTCGTTTTTCACGCACACGTCAACGAGGGCCGAGACGGCGTCGTTGGCATATTCCTGGATGGAATAGTTCATGGAGCTTTCGCTCGACGAGGAGCGGGTGCCGTCGTAGTCCACGCCCAGACCGCCGCCAATGTCCACAAAGTCGATGTTGAAGCCCATGCGGGTGAGCTGCACGTAGAATTGCACGGCCTCGCGCAGGGCGTTTTTGATGCGGCGTATTTTGGTGATTTGGCTGCCTATGTGGAAGTGAATCAGGCGCAAGGCTGCCATCATGTTGTTTTTTTCGAGGAAGGCCAGGGCTTCGAGCAGTTCGCTGGAGTTGAGACCGAATTTGCTTTGGTCGCCGCCACTCTCCTCCCATTTGCCGGAGCCGGAGTTGGAGATTTTGATGCGGATGCCCACGTTGGGCACGATGTTCAGTCGGCGGGCAATCTTGGCGATGATGTGGAGCTCGTTGAGCTTCTCCACCACCAGGAAGATGCGGCGTCCCATCTTCTGCGCCAGCAGGGCCAGCTCGATGTAGTTTTCATCTTTGTAGCCGTTGCAGATAATCAGCGCATTTTCGGCGATGTTGGTGGCGAGCACGGCGTGGAGTTCGGGCTTTGAGCCGGCTTCCAGGCCGATGTTGAATTTCTTGCCGTGGCTCACAATCTCCTCCACCACTTCGCGGATTTGGTTCACCTTGATGGGGTAGATCACATAGTTTTTGGCCTTGTATTCGTAGACTTCGGCGGCCTTTTTGAAGCACGACGAAATCTTCTCAACGCGGCCGTCGAGAATGTCGGGAAAACGGAGCAACACGGGCGCTTGGATGTCGCGCACCTGCAGCTCGTCCATCACCTCTTTGAGGTCCACCGAGGCGTAGCCTTGGCGGGGAGTGACGGCCACATTGCCGTTTTCGTTGATTGAAAAGTAGCTCAAGCCCCAACCGTTGATGTTGTAGAGCTCGGCACTATCGTCAATACGCCATTTTCTCATCTTCTAAGTGTTGAAATAAAATTAGTGATATGTTGTTCGGAAACTGCTATTTCTCTGCGGGTTGCTGTTGTTCTTGCGGCAGGGCCGAGGCTATGGCGCGGCGGCTCTGCTCCATGACGTCGGCCTCGGAGGAGGCGATGGGCCGATGGATGGTCAGGCGGATGTGGCCCGGACGGGGCACTCGGCCCGTGCGCGGCAACACGTCGAAGGCGCCGTCGATGGTCACCGGCACCACCGGCAGGCCAAACTCCTCGGCCAGCTGGAAGGCGCCGCGCTTGAAGCGTCCCATGCGGCCGGTGAAGGTGCGGGCTCCTTCGGGAAACACCACGATGCTCATCCCCTGCGAGAGTTGGCGCTCGGCGGCTTTCATCGTGGAGGCCACGCCGTGGGGCGAATTGTCCACAAAGATTTGGCCTGACTTGCGGCAGGCCCAGCCCACCAGCGGGATGCGCTCCAGCGAGCGTTTCATCATCCAGCGGAAGTTGTGGCCCAGCCAGCCGTAGATTGAAAATATGTCGTAAGCGCCCTGATGGTTAGCCACAAACACGTAGCTCGTGCCCTGCGAGATGTTCTCGCGGCCGTGCACCTCCACGCTCACCCATGTGAGCCAACACATCACGCGGCTCCATAGGCGTGGCGGGTGGTAGCCCCAGAGCCGACCGCCGCCAAGGGCGCATCCGGCCGAAGTGACCACGGCAGTGAGGGCTGTGCACAGGAGCATCAGCGGCGCCATAATCAGGCATTGATAAATCCGGTAGAAGAAAATCATTTGTGGGTGGTTATAGTGATGTCAGTGCAAATTTACGCAGAAATTTCCGTTTTGCAAAATCAACGATATTTGGCCGTGTGGTCCACGTCGGCTTCGAGTATGGAGAGGTAGCTGGCATAGCGACTTTGGGCTATCTCCCGGCGCTCCACTGCGGCGAGCACGGCGCAGCCGGGCTCGTGGGTGTGGGTGCAGTTGCCATAGCGGCAGTCGTGGCTCGCGGCAAAGATTTCGCGGAAGTAGTGGGCCACTTCGTGGCGGTCGAAGTCGATGGTGCCGAAGCCTTTCACTCCGGGGGTGTCGATGAGGTAGCCGCCGCCATCCAGAGGATACATCCGCGAGAAGGTGGTGGTGTGCATGCCGGTGTCGTGGCTCTCGGAGATGGCGGCGGTTTGCGCATGGGCTTCGGGCACCAACAGGTTGATGAGCGTGGATTTGCCCACGCCGGAGTTGCCCGAAAGCAGGGTGATTTTGCCGCCCACGGCCTCGCGGAGCTCGTCGAGGCCGGTGCCGCTGACAGTGGAGGTGACAATCACGCGGTAGCCAATCGAGCGATAGAGATAGGCCACGGCCTCGAGCAGCTCGTCGTCTTCGCCCACCAGGTCGGCCTTGTTCAGCACCAACACGGCCTCCACGCCGTAGGCTTCGGCCGTGGCCAGAAAGCGGTCTATGAAGGTGGTGGAGGTGGCGGGGCTCACCAGCGTGGCCACCAGCAACACTTGGTCGATGTTGGCGGCCAGGATGTGGCTCTCTTTGCTCAGGTTGCTCGCGCGCCTTATTATATAGTTGTGTCGGGGCAACACTTCGGTGATGTAGGCCACGGCATCGTCTGCGGCGGTTTCGGCCACGACGACGCGGTCGCCCACGGCCACGGGGTTGGTGGTGCGCAATCCGCGGATGCGAAAATTGCCTTTGGCGGCGCAGAGTATGGTGCGCCCATCGTCGGTGAGCACCTGATAGCGGCTGCCGGTGTTGCTTGTCACGAGTCCTTGCATATCTGTTTGATTACGTAGCTACAAAGTTACAAATTTTTTCGCAGACCGTCGAGCCAACTTTGTAATTTCGTGGAAAATGCGTATTTTTGCCAAATGAAACCGATTTTCCTCATAGGCTACATGGGCTGCGGCAAGTCAACGCTCGGGCGCGCTCTTCAGCGCCTCTGCACGGGCTGGCAGTTCATCGACCTCGACAATTATATCGAAAACCGCTTCCACGCCACCATCAGCGAGCTCTTTGCCGCTCGCGGCGAGCAGGGCTTCCGCTCTCTGGAGCACGCCATGCTCGGCGAGGTGGCCGAATTTGCCGACACCATTGTGGCCTGCGGCGGCGGCACCCCCTGCTTTCTGGGCAACATGGAGCTGATGAACTCGCGGGGCACCACAGTGTGGCTCACCACCCCCACGGAGCATATTCTCCAACGCCTGATGCGCAATCGCTCGAAGCGTCCGCTGCTTGCCGGCAAGACCGACGAGGAGCTGCGCCGCTTTGTTGAGGAAAACCTCGAGGCGCGCCGCCCGTTCTACTCGCAGGCGCAGGCGCAATTTTGCTCCACGGCCCTCGAAGACAAAGCCCAAATCGGCGCGACGGCAGCCGAGTTTGCCCGACAATTCAACATCCCCCTACAATGATATACTCCTTCTCCGAACAAGAGGATATGCTCACCTCCGCAACCTCGCGTCGCCGCATTGCCTTGGGTTGCCCCGACGGCAGCCGACTGGACGCGCGCTTTCCGCTCACGCCCGAGGCGGTGGCCTCGATTGTGCGCGCGGGAGTTGACGTGATGATTCAGAGCGGCGCCGGCGCCACCATCCACTATCCCGACGAGGCCTATGCCGCTGCCGGAGCCACGTTGACCGACCGCACCGCCTGCATCTCCACGGCCGACGTGGTGCTCTCGTTGCCCGAGTTGACCATGGCCGAGGTGCGCTCCATGCGCCGCGGCTCCGTGTTGCTCACTCTGAGCGGCTCGCTCTATGGGTCGCTGCCGATGTCGCGCGAGCTGATTCGCTCGGGCGTGGCCTCGTTGGCGCTTGACTTGCTCACGATGGGCACGGCGCGCCCCTTTGCCGAGGCGATGCATCAAATCGACGGTTGCGCGGCCATAGCCGTGGCTGCGGCCATGCTTGCCGACAAGGTAGACGGCAAGGGGATATTGCTGGGCGGAGTGACGGGCATCGCCCCCTGTGAGGTGATGGTCATCGGTTCCGGTTTCGGCGCCATAGCCGCCGCGCGCAGAGCGTGTGGCGCGGGTGCGCTGGTGAGGATGTTCGACGACGACTTGGCCTCGCTCTGTCGCGCCGAAAACTCGCTGCCTGCAGGCACCGTGGTCACCTCGGCGATGCACCCCCACGTGGTGGAGGGCGCGCTGCGCTCGGCCGACGTGGTGGTCATCACCCCAACAGACCGACCGCTTCAACTGCCCGACGGCGCCGATCAGCTTCTCAAAGCTCATGCGCTGGTGTTTGACATCTCGGGAGCAACGCCCTCGGCGGCCTTCCCCTCGCTGGAGGTGGTTGACCTCAGCGGCGAGCGCCGCCAGCCCAAGGGTCGTGCCTGCTTCGTGAACGTCGGTTTCCAAGTGCCGCGCACCGTGGCCATGGCCATGAGCAACGTGTTGATGCGTCTGGTGCCCTCGATTTCCGACCCCGATGCTTGGGCCACGGCTCACCCCGAGGCGCTGATGACCCTCTTCGGCAAACCGGTCAATGCCGCCTTGGCGCGACTGCTGCACATGCGCTGCATCGATCCTAACCTCCTAACCTCGTTGAGCTGATGGCCGGAGGAGGAAAATTCTACGTTGTGTGGGAGGGCTTGGCCCCCGGCATCTACACCTCTTGGGAGGAGTGTGAGGCGCAGGTGAAAGGCTTTGCCGGAGCGCGCTACAAGGCATTTCGCAACATTGAAGACGCCACTCGCGCCTTCCGCGGCTCGCTCGACGACCAAGCCTCGTTGCTGCTGAGCGTGGCCCGCTATGCCAAACAGCATGCCACCGCCCCCGGCCACATCTGCGACCGCTTTCCCGAGATTCGCCGTGATGCCATAGCCGTCGACGCCGCCTGCAGCGGTGTGCCCGGCCCGATGGAATATCAGGGCGTGGAGGTGGCAACGGGTCGTAGGCTCTTCCACTTCGGCCCGATTCCCGGCGCCACGAACAACATCGGCGAATATCTGGCACTGGT
Organism: uncultured Bacteroides sp.; assembly: GCA_964549975.1. GTDB lineage: Bacteria > Bacteroidota > Bacteroidia > Bacteroidales > Muribaculaceae > UBA3263. The sequence continues at coordinate 5,007 of CAZJWM010000020.1, forward strand.
CCATGCCCTGGCCATGCTCGACCAACGCGGCGACCACACCACGCCCATCTACAGCGACTCGCGCACGGCGCTGTCGTGGCTCCGCAACCATGGCGCCAAGACCACTCTGCAACGCACCGACGCCAACGCTCGCGTCTTCGAACTGCTCCGCCGCGCCGACCTTTGGGTCAAGACCCACAGCCTCTTAAACCCCGTGATCAAGTGGGATACAAAAACTTGGGGAGAAATTCCTGCCGATTTTGGTCGTAAATAATGCTAAAAATCAAGCGGTTAAGTATATTTAACACTATAACCGCTATTCTTTAATAATTGTTTACTAACTTTGTACGCTGTCATAAGCGTCAATCCGCGGTGGATAAGCCGTTAAAGAGGGCGCGCAGATGCACATAACTTAACATAAATAATAAACTTTAACATATCTCTTCAAACCCTAATTAAAAATCGCCTATAAGATATAACAGTTTAGTAATAACTAACTTACCTTAGTCGGGAGCAGGATGCCACGCCTCCAATTCCGACGCTAATTACGACAGAAAACTAACAATTATCAATCACTATCATCTAATCACAGAATGAGAAAAAGTTCCCTGCCTTGGCGCTACGCCCTGACCGGCTTAGTGGCCATTACTCTGATGGCACCTGTTGCGGCCAGTGCAGCTCCGACTTCCTCGGAAGCTCCGCAGACCTCAGCAGCCAATCAGAAGCGCACTGTGACAGGTACGGTTGTGGACATCGTCGATGGCGAGCCCCTTCCCGGTGCCACAGTCACTGTCCGTGGCGACAAAAACAATGTCACAGCCACTGACATCGATGGTAATTTCTCCATCACAGTACCCAACAACAAGGCCGTCCTGGTGATCACCTACGTGGGCTATCAGGAGGCTGTGGTCCCCGTTGAAAACGAGGCCTACGTAAACGTTCAAATGAAAGGCGACGACAAGACCCTCGACGAAGTGGTCGTTGTCGGTGCCGGCACACAAAAGCGTGTGTCAGTGACCGGTGCCATCACCTCGGTGAAAGGCGACGACCTGCGCATGCCCTCCACCACCCTGACCAGCGCCCTGGCCGGTAAGATTGCCGGTGTGGTTGCAATGACCAACTCCGGTGAGCCCGGATCGGGTGCCACATTCTACATCCGCGGTATCAGCTCCTTCGGCGGTGGCAACACCCCTCTGATCCTGTTGGACGATGTGGAAATCTCCGTTGGCGACCTTAACTACATCCCCGCTGAAAACATCGAATCATTCTCAATCCTGAAAGATGCCTCGGCCACCGCTATCTATGGTGCCCGCGGTGCTAACGGTGTGATGATTGTTAAAACCAAAGGCGGTGACTACAACTCACAGACCCGCATCTCCGTGTCGTTGGAAAACTCCTTCAACTTCCTGGATGATTTCCCCCAGTTTGTTGACGGTGCCGACTACATGACTCTCCACAACTACGCTCGTCAGAGCCGTGGCGACGTCACTCAATATTCGCAAACCACCATCGACCGCACTCGCAGCGGCCTGAACCAATACCTCTATCCTAACGTTGACTGGGCCGACGTGCTCTTCAAAGACATGTCAATGCGCCAGCGCGCAAACATCAACGTCAGCGGTGGTGGTAGCAAGGTGAAGTATTATATGTCGTTGGACTTCCAGCACGAAGACGGTGTCATCAAAACCGACAAGCTCTACTCCTGGAACAACAACATCAACATCTACAACTACACCTTCCAGAACAACATCTCCTATAAGCTGACTCCCACCACCACGATCTCGGTGAACATGAACGCCCAGATCCGTTCGAAGTCATCGCCTATCACCAGCTCAACCACTCTGTTTAACTACACTCTGACCACCACGCCTATCGCCTTCCCGCTCAACTACCCTGCTATCGACGGCGACGACTTCGTGCGCTACGGTTCGAAAAAGTATTCAGAGCACGTGCTGACCAACCCCTACGCCGACATGGCCACCGGCTACAGCGAAACCGGTGAAAACACCATCAACACCGTAGTGAAGTTGAACCAAGAACTCGACATGATCACCAAGGGCCTCAAACTCGAAGCCTGGGTGAACTTCAAGAGCTGGAGCGCTCGCTCGTTCTCACGTAGCGTAACTCCTTACTACTACACCATCGCCAAACCCGACAACTATGTTGACGAAGATGGCAACGTGACCACCGACTTCCAAGACAGCAGCATCTACACTCGTCTGCAAGAAGGTACCGTCTACATCAGCGAATCCGGCCCCTCTGCAAGCTCCGACCAAACCTTCGAGTTCCAGGCCAACCTGCAGTGGAACCGCACATTCAACTCAGTGCACAACCTCGGCGCTATGGTGCGCTACTCCATGCGCGACTATCGCTCCAACTCCAACATCCTGCCTAACCGCAACCAAGGTATTTCCGGTCGTCTGACCTACGACTACGCTCACCGCTACCTGGCCGAATTCAACATCGGTTACAACGGTACGGAACGTCTGGCCAAGGGCAAACGCTTCGGCACCTTCCCCGCAGGTTCTCTCGGTTGGGTTGTCAGCAACGAAGAATTCTTCCAGCCCATCTCCAACATCATCACCAACTTAAAGATCCGCGCATCCTACGGTTTGGTTGGTTCGGATGACCTGGCTTCGGTCAACGGCTCCTACTTCCTCTACATGGACAAGATCACCAACAACTCCGTTAGCTACATGGGCTACACCACCGGTGACTACGAAACCGGCACCCAGTCGTTCTACGGCCCCCAGATGATCTACTATGCCAACACCAACGTTGTTTGGGAAAAATCAAAGAAGGCTGACTTGGGTATCGACCTGTCGCTCTTCGGCGACCTCAGCATCGTGGCCGATATCTATCAAGAAAAGCGTTACGACATCTTCATGGCCCGCGGCCTCTGGCCCTACTCGCTGGGTTACGGCTCCGCAGTGCCTTACGGCAACATCGGCCGCATGAAGAGCCAAGGTCTGGAACTCTCGCTCGACTACAGCAAGCGCATCAACAGCGACTGGAGCGTCAGCGCCCGCGGCACATTTACCTACGCTGAAAACAAATATGAATACTACGATGAGGCTCTGAACCCCTACTCCTGGATGAACACCACCGGCCTGCCCTACTCAATCATGCGCGGCTACATCGCCGAAGGCCTCTTCACCTCTCAGGAAGAAATCGACAACAGCCCCACACAGCAACTCGGCTCCAACCCCCAAGTTGGTGATATCAAATATCGCGACTTGAACGGCGACGGCTACATTAACGAACAAGACCGCACCATGATCAGCGAAAACGGCACCGTGCCCCGCATCCAATACGGCTTCGGCGGCACCGTCAACTGGAAGAACTGGGACTTCGGTTTCCAATTCACCGGTAGCGCCAAGCGCAACATCTTCATGGGCGACATCCACCCCTTCCAAGAAGGTGGCACAAGCGCCGATGCCCGCAACGTGCTGGTTTGGATCTCCGAAAACTACTTCGACCCCGAGAAGGAGAACTTCGACGCTCTCTATCCTCGTCTGGGCACCTACGCCAACGACGTTGCCAACAACACCGTCAACTCCACCTACTGGATGCGCAACGGCTCCTTCCTGCGCCTGCGTCAAGTGGAACTCGGCTGGTCGTTCCCCTACGGTCGTGTTTACCTCTGCGGCAACAACCTGCTCACCTTCTCGCCCTTCTCTCTGTGGGATCCCGAGCTCTCGAGCTGGAACACATATCCTATGCAGAAGTCTGTCACCATCGGTGTGAAACTCACTATCTAATCACTCTTCTCACTTAAATAAGGATAAACAAATATGATACTGAAAAATAAACTCAAAGTCGCTGCTTTGGCAGTTGCAGCCGGCGCCTTCCTGGGCGTCACCTCCTGCAACTACCTCGACGTAGTGCCGGCGGAGCAAGCCACTCTGAAGGACGCGATGAAGACGTATAACACCGCCAAGGGTTTCCTCTACTCTTGCTACAACCCCATGACCGGTGACCACAACGACCTTCTCTCGAACTTCTACCTCAGTGAGTTCAGCACATCCACCGATGAATATATCATCCCCGAAACTTGGAACGTAGGTGGTGAAGGCTACTACCTGCTCATCGCCAAAAACACCGCCACCGCCTCCAACCTCGGCACCGGCACCGGCGAAGCTTCCTTCTGGAACAAATACTACACCGCCATCGGTCAGTGCTTGCTCTTCGAAGAACAGCTCGAATCCGTGGGCGCCAGCAACAAGGTGATGTTTGACCGCGACGGCTCCGAGCGCATGGCCACCTACACTCGCCAAGACGGCTCTGCCGTGACCGAACGCGAACAGTGGCTCGCCGAAAGCAAATTCCTCCGCGCCTACTATCACTTCATCCTGCTGCGTCTCTACGGCCCGATCCCCACTCTCACCGACCGTGTTGACCAGTCGACCAGCGACAGCGACTTCCGTGGCCGCTACCACTTCGACTACGTAGTGAAATATATCTGCGACCTTCTTGACGACGCCGTCAAAGACCTGCCCACAGGCTTCGATGACGACCCCGAAAACCTCGGTCGCGCCACCTCTGTGATGTGCAAAGGCCTCAAGGCTCGCGTGCTCCTGACCGCTGCTTCCGACCTCTGGAACGGCAGCTTCCCCTATCCCTCGTGGAAGAACACCTCGTTCACCACTCCCGCCTTCGACGAATATGGCACAAACAAACACCACGAAGAATCCACCGAACTCGTTTCTCACGAATACGACGCTCAAAAGTGGGTAGTGGCCTACAACGCTTGCAAAGAAGCCATCGAATTTGCCGAAGCCAACGGCTATCGCCTCTTCGACCTCGGCGACTACAACGAAGAATATGACTTCGCCGACGAAATCTACATCCCCGCTTACGACGATGAAGAAGTCACCGAAGAATTCCGCGAACGCGTCATGCTGATGCGAATGCTCCCCGTCACCTCTCCCAAGAGCGGTAACAAGGAGAACATGTGGCCCGTCAACCAGGTTATGTATGGCAACGGCTTTGGCTACGGCAGCTGCGCCCGCATTCCTCGCCACGTCAGCGAATCCGACACCGAAGCCTACAACGACGGTTGGGCCGGCTTCTCCCCCTATCTGGGCATGGCTGCAGCCTTCCTGACCAACAACGGTCTGACCCTCGACACCGACCCCAGCGTTGAGCAGAGCGAACTCCACCAAGTAGCCGGCCTCCCCGCATGGCCCGCCACCGGTGCTAACAAGTGTGATCGCTCCACAGTCACCAACTTCAACGTTCACCGCGAACCTCGCTACTATGCTTGGATCGCCTTCAACGGCGGTGACTATCTCACCCGTCTGGTTGACGGTAAGCCCAAACACCTCGACATGATCGACCCCGACGACAACGGCCGCACCACCACCGGCGCTGTCCGCAACTTCAACGCCACCGGCTTCATGTCGATGAAACACGAGCACCCCGCTTCGCGTGTCACCGCCAACGGCTCTTGGAACCGCACCGGTAAGAGCAACCCCCACATCATGATGCGTCTTTCAGAGTTCTACCTCTCGCTGGCTGAATGTGCCGCCGAGCTCCTCGATGCCGGTGTTGCCGCCCCCGACGGTGCAGACCTGAAGACTCTCGCCATTGGCTACGTCGACAAGATCCGCACCCGCGCCGGTGCAGTGCCCTTGTCGGAAGCCGACCCCAACTGCGAAAAGATGTCGCTGCTCAACTGGATTCGCAACGAACGCTACATCGAATTCTACGATGAAGGCCTCCGCTATTGGGACCTCCGTCGCTGGATGATCGCTGCCGACCGTCTGGGCGCTAACGTCCGCAAGGGTCTCAACGCAAAACAATTCTACGAAGCAGGCTCCGGCAAGGATCCCGACGCCATCAAGAAGTATAACACCGTGGTTGTTGCCAACCCCGAGTTCACCTTCCACCAGCGTCAGTATCTCTATCCCGTGCAGGATACCGAAGTCTACAGCAACCCGCAGATGATTCAAGCTCCCGGCTATTAATCGCTCTGTGTGAACTAACCGAGTTACAATAAATCATAAGAACAAACTTAGCATGAACAAAATATTTTTAGCTACCGGAATAGCTGCCCTGGCAGTTGCCGCAGTGTCCTGCGACAGCTACGACATCTATCCCGAAGAGTATGCCAAAGTAGTCATGATTAAGGATGCCGGCGAGCGCTACGTCACGGTGTATCCCACCGACACCTACTCCCCGGTTGACATCGTCGTGATGAAAGGTGGTCACACTCCCGAAGCCAGCGCCCCCATCCGTCTGGAAGTGATGGACGACGCTGCTTGGGAAGCCTACGACGCCGAAACCGGCCGCGGCTTCCTCTGGACTCCGCTGCCCGACAGCTGCTACACCTTCGCCTCCGCTCAAGACGGTGTGGCCACAGCAGCCCTCACCAACTCCGTGGACTACACCTTCACCGGTGAAGCCGACCGCTACCACCAGTTTAGCCTCAACCTCATCCCCGGCGCAATTGCCAACTGGATGACCGATAACAACGTCACCGAAACCACCCTCGAAAGCGGCGAAACCGTGCTCGTCACCTCCGACGGCAAGTATCCCGTGATTGGTGTGAACCTGGTGAGCGACGACGAAGCCACCTCCATCAACTCTGAAGGCACTCAGCTCTTGATTCGTCCTCTGGTGCAGAAAGCCACTCTCGACTACTACACCGCCACCTCCGGCGACGCCTCTAACATCATCTCGCGCATCTACTCCCTCTCTGAAGTGGCCCGCGCAGAAACCTACGCTCCCACTCTGGGTCTGTCGATCCCCTGTAGCAACAACTGGGGCTTCACTGTGAACCTCCGTCAGAACACCACCCGCAGCACCTACGTGACCTACGCTTCCGAGCAGGGTCTCGACGTGAACGACATGGTGGTGATGCCCACCGACATGTTCTCCTTCACCGGCGAAAACGTGACCTTCACCTCCGGCGACGACCGCTGGAACCTCGCTGTTCACATGCCTCAGGGCGTTCAGCAAGTGGACCTCGGCCTGAACATCGACGTCACCAAGATTGACATTGAGCACGACATCAACAAGGTTTACTACCTTGCCTTCACCATGCTCACCGCTCTTGAATGGGACGACGAGAACAACACCACCGACCAGATTCAGTTCTCCACCAACTCTGCAATCTCCACCGGTGCTGCTCGCACATTCTTCGTCACCGTCAGCGCTCAATCTCTGCTGCCTCTGATTGAACTCGACGGCTCTGAAGTCACCGCCAACGACTGCGAACCCTCTGAAGGCTCCATCGGCGGCCTCTTCGACGAAGACACCTCCACATTCTTCCACTCCACATGGAGCACCGACGCCACTCACGATGCCACCTACGGTTCTTACCTCGAGTTTGACCTCACAAGCTTCACCAAGACCGGCGTCACCAAGTGCTTCTTCATTGCCACTCCCCGTGGCGGCAGCAACGTTCAAGGCTTCCCCACTCTGGTTCAAGTCTACGGTTCTGAAGACGGCGCCACCTGGACCACCTTCACCCACGCTGACGCAGCCAACGGCAAACTCACAGTGACTCCCCCCGACAGCGGTGAACTCAACATCGGCACCCAGTCTTCGCCCTTCACCAGCGAAACTCCCGCCAAGTATCTCCGCTTCTGCGTTCTGACCTCCAAGGCCGGTAGCCTCACCTCCTCCGGCTCCGCCTACTGGAACCTCTCCGAACTCCGCCTCTACGCCGACTAAACCCTCGGCTCTGCGATACTCAAAAGCGCCCGCGGCTCTGCCGTCGGGCGCTTTTTCGCTAATTGAAAATTGATAATTGAAAGTTGAAAGTCTTTTAGTTTTAAGTCTTTTAGTTGGGAGTCTTCAGTCCTCAGTCTTCAGTCCGGCATAGCCCTCCCCTAAAGACCTTAGGGACCTTAGGGAAGGCCTTTAACTTTCCACTCCGAACTCTCAACTCTCAACTCCCCAACTTTCAATTTTCAATTATAAAAGACTTTCAATTTTCAATTATCAATTTTCAATTGAATCTTCGTTGCGTAAGTCAAAAATTTGCAGTAACTTTGTAGCTTAGAATTAATGTACACTAATCACTAACATCACTCACTTACCCTAACCCCATGAACTGTAAGTATTTTGTCGCTGCCGCTGCCGCCCTCTCACTCTCTGTGGCCGCCGGCGCGCAACAAGTGGATATCTCGCCCCTGCCTCAGAGCATCACGTGGGGGGAGAAGGCTTTTGATGCCTCCACCACATCGCTCTACGTCACCGGCACCGGCGACGCCTACGCTCAGAGCGTGCTCACCGCTCGCTTCGGCTCCGCCACCACGGGCTCCGTGGCCATCATCACCGGTGAGCGCGGCGAAGATGCCGTTGCAGCCTACGAGTCGAAAATCCCTGCACAAAAGGAGGGCTATTATCTGAAGATTGAGCCCAACCGCATCATCATTGCGGGCAACGACGAGGCCGGCACCTTCTATGGCGCCCAGACCCTGCTGCAAATCTGCAACGCCTCGGAGGTGATGCAGGTGGAAATCGCCGACTATCCCTCGATGGCTAATCGCGGCGTGGTGGAAGGCTACTATGGCAACCCCTGGAGCTACACCGAGCGCGTTGACCTCTTTGAATTCTTTGCCGCCAACAAGATGAACACCTACATCTACGGCCCTAAAGACGACCCCTATCACCACAGCCAATGGATGACCCTCTATCCCGACGACAAAGCCGCCGACATGGCCAAACTCGCCGCCGAGGCCACCCGCTGCCACGTGAAATTTGTCTGGGCTATGCACCCCGGCAACTCCATTGAGAGCACCAGCGACCGCGCTGCCGCCCTCGCCAAATTCGAACAAATGTATTCGCTGGGCTTCCGCTCGTTTGCCGTGTTCTTCGACGACATCTCCAACTACGACGGCACCAAGCAGGGCGACTACCTGAACTATCTCACCGACAACTTCGTGAAAAAACACTCCGACGTGGAGCCCCTGATCATGTGCCCCAGCGAATACAACCGCTCCTGGGCCGGCAACGGCACCTACCTCTCGGCTCTGGGCACGAAGTGCTACGACGAAATCCAAATCATGTGGACCGGCAACTCCGTTGTCGACATGATCAACGAAAGCGACGTCGAATGGTTTAAGGGCTACTTCCAGCGCTACCCCTACATCTGGCTGAACTATCCCGTCACCGACTATTGCATCAACCACCTGCTGATGGGCCCGTTCTATGGCAACGACCTCACCATCGGCGACAAGGTGACCGGCTTCACCGCCAACCCCATGGAATATGCCTACGCATCTGAAGTGAGCCTCTTCTCCAACGCCGACTATATGTGGAACACCCCGGCCTACGACGCCGACAAGTCGTGGGAGCTGGCCATGAAGAGCCTCGGCGGCGAACACGCCGATGCCTATCGCACCTTCTGCATCAACAATGTTGACCTGGGCACCACCACCCACGGCCTCCGTCGCTACGGCGAAAGCCCCGACTTCAAGGCCCTCAACGAAAAATATGCCTCGCTGACCTCCGAAGCCGTCGACGCCTACACCCTCGAATTCGACAAAATCCACAAGGCCGCTGCCGAACTCCAGGCTTGGGATGCCCCCATCACCGCTGAAATTATGCCCTGGCTCATCTGCCAAGACCTCCAAGCCAAGCGCGGCCTGCTGGCCATGAGCCTCTATGAGAACCTCGCCGACAAGAAATACGACGAATTCTGCATCAACTACACCGAATATAAGGCGCTGACCGACTCTGCCTCCAACCTCGTGAGCCGCAACTACGACGGTTCGCTCAAGACGGCCTATCCCGTGACCGGCACCCTCTACATCGAACCCTTCATCAAGACTGCCGTCAACGAAGCCGTCATCCAATATAAGGCATCCGGCGCCGAAGTGCCCGAAGGCCTCTTCCCCTCGCTGGTGCTCGAATCGGGCGACTACTACATCAAGTGGAACGGCAAATGGCTCGGCACCAACTCCTCGACCTATCCCACCTTTGCCACCAAGCAAGACGACGTCAACCCCGACCGTCAGATCTGGCGCATTGCCCTCGACGCCTCCACCGGCCGCTACTCCATTGTCAACGCCAAAGACCAACGCTACGTCAACGAGCTCGGCAACTTCGGCACCAACGAATATAGCGCCGCTTGGAACACCTACGTCATCACCCGCAGCAACGGCAAATATGCCATCCAAAACGGCGGCTCTGCCGGCGACAAATACTGGCAGGTGAGCAGCAGCGGTCTGCGCGTTGAACCCTCCTCATCCAACACCTGGGGCACCGCCAACTACATCTTCGAAATCATCCCCGTCAGCGGTGAAGTCTCCACCGTCGACCTCCACCTGGGCGAGGCAGTGTGCATCCTCGACAATCAAGGCCGCATACTCACTCGCAATTCCACCTCAACCCCGGTTTTTACTGAGCTGTCAAACACCGTAAGCTCAGCCCAGAAGTTCATCTTCAGCGTAGACTCCGAGACCGACCGCTACAAACTCGTTAGCGCCACCGACCAAGCCTACGTCAACGAACTGGGTGTGTTTGGCACCAACCAGTATTACGCCACCTGGAACAGCTACATCATCACCGACTGCGGCGGCAAAGCCAGCATCCAAAACGCCGGTGACGCCGGTAGCAACTACTGGTATGTGGAGGGCAACACCATCTCCAACAAGTCGATGGACGCCGAAGAGAGCTTCATCTTCACCATCACGGCCGACCCCTTCACCTCAGCCATCTCCGAAATCCTCGCCGACGACCCCCGCAAAGCCGATACCTTCGACCTGCAGGGCCGTCGCGTCGACTCCCCCTCAGCCCACGGCCTCTACATCGTGGGTGGCAAGAAAGTAATTAAGTAACATAAAATGCAAAACCGTCTCTACAACATCATCAACAACTCGTTGGGCTGGCTCTGCTTCATCATTGCGGCAGCAACCTACCTCCTCACCATCGAGCCGACAGCCTCGTTTTGGGACTGCCCTGAGTTTATCTCGCAAGGCTTCAAACTCGAAGTGGGACACCCGCCGGGCAACCCCATCTTCATGCTCACCGCTCGCTTCTTCATCAACTTTGTGGGAGGCGACCCGGGCCATGTGGCTGCAGCCGTCAACTCAATGAACGCCCTGCTCAGCGCAGGCACCATCTTGCTGTTGTTTTGGACGGTGACACACCTCACACGCCGTCTGCTCACGGCCGAAGGCGAAACCACCATCACCACCCCCCGCGCCATCGTCACCTTTGGCGCGGGCCTGGTGGGTGCGTTGGCCTACGCGTGGAGCGACACCTTCTGGTATTCGGCCGTCGAGGGTGAAGTCTATGCCTTCTCGAGCTTCTGCACCGCCCTGGTGTTTTGGCTCATCCTCAAGTGGCAAAATCGCGCCGAGCAGCCTCACTCCGACCGCTATCTGGTGTTGATTGCCTACGTCATTGGCGTGAGCATCGCCGTGCACCTGCTCAACCTGCTCTGCATCCCCGCCATCGTGTTGGTGTTCTACTACACCAAATTCTCCAACACCAACCTCAAAGGCTCCATCATCGCCCTGCTGCTCTCGTTTGTCATCGTGGCGCTGATTCTCTACGGTTTGGTGCCCGGCTTCATCGAAGTGGCCCAATACTTCGAACTCTTCTTTGTCAATCAGATTGGCTGCCCGTATAACACCGGCGTGCTCATCTACACCATCCTCACCGTCGGCGTCTTCATCTGGGCCGTGCGTGAGCTTTATCTCCAACGCTCGGCCAAGGCCATCAAATGGAGCTTTCTGCTGAGCATCTTCTTCAGCGGCATCCCCTTCATCGGCTCCTCCGTGGCCGTGACCCTGCTGATTCTCATCGGCCTGTTCGTGTGGCTCTGGAGCGCCAAAAAGTTGCCCGTGAGAGTGCTCACCCTCGTGGTGATGAGCGTCATGGTGATTTTTGCCGGCTACTCCTCCTACGCCCTGCTGCTGATTCGCTCATCGGCCAACACCCCGATGAACCAAAACGCCCCCGACAACGTATTTGCCCTCTCCTCCTACCTCAACCGCGAACAATATGGCAAGACGCCCCTCTTCTACGGCACCACCTTCACCTCCGACGTGCAGCGTGACGCCCAAGGCAGCGCCATCAGCTCGCAAACCTACACCTGGGCCAAGACTCCCAAGAGCTCGCCCAACGAAAAAGACCGCTATTCAAAGGTGGTGTCGGAGCTCAACTACAAGTACATCCCCGAGCAGAATATGCTCTTCCCGCGCATGTATGACAGCCGCTTCGCATCGCAATATAAGCGCTGGGCCGGAATCACCGACGCCGACCTCTCGCTCACGCCGGTTCACCCCGTCGACGGCAGTGCCGCCACGGAGATGCGCCGCGTGCCCACCTTCGGCCAAAACCTCAGCTACTTCCTCAACTACCAGTTGAACTACATGTATATGCGCTACTTCCTCTGGAACTTTGCCGGACGTCAGAACGACCTGCAAGGCCTGGCGGATGAGCCCAACCGTGGCAACTGGATTTCGGGCATCCCCTTCATCGACAATGCCCGCCTTGGCGACCAGTCGCTCCTGCCCGACGAATATGGCAAGGGCAACAAGGGCCACAACGTATTCTATATGCTCCCGCTGCTGCTGGGCCTCATCGGCCTGCTCTGGCAGAGCGGCAGCAGCGAGCGAGGCATCCGCCAATTCTGGGTGGTGTTCTTCCTCTTCTTCATGACCGGTATCGCCATCGTGCTCTACCTCAACCAGGTGCCCAACCAGCCGCGTGAACGCGACTATGCCTACGCCGGCTCTTTCTACGCCTTCGCCATCTGGATTGGCATCGGCGTGGCCGCCCTCTATGCCGGCCTCAACAAGCTGCTCAAAGGCCGCCGCGACACCGTGGCCGCCGTGGTGGCCTCCGTGCTCGGCCTGATTGTGCCCATCCAAATGGTGAGCCAGACTTGGGACGACCACGATCGCTCCGGCCGCTACACCTGCCGCGACTTTGGCATGAACTATCTGAGTTCGCTCGACGAAAACGCCATCATCTTCACCAACGGCGACAACGACACCTTCCCCTTGTGGTATGCCCAGGAGGTGGAGGGCTATCGCACCGACGTGCGTGTGGTCAACCTCAGCTACCTCACCACCGAATGGTATGCCCACCAGCAATTCCTTCCCAGCTACGAGGCTGAGCCCATTGCCATGCAAGCCACGAGCAAAGACCTCGCCCTGGAGCGTCGCCAGCAGTGCTATCTGATTCCCGACAGCTCGCTCACCCCCGTGGGCAGCTTCCTGCGCGAATACTATAGCGACCGTCCCGACCAAATCGGCCGTCAAGCCTACGGCATGAACGTGCCCGTGATGCAAGGCGGCGACCTCTATATCCCCATCGACATCGACGAGGCCATCAAGGCCGGACGCATCGGCGAAGAAAACGTCGACGACGCCGTCGACGCCATCTACATCGACTTCCCCTCGGCCCTGCGCACCAAGAACCATCAGACCGTCATCACCCAAGCCGACGCCCTGATGCTCGACATCTTGAACACCTCCGTGGAGAACGGCTGGAACCGCCCCGTCTACATTGCCACCACCGTGTCCGACGACCTCTATCTCGGCTTCCAACCCTATCTCTACACCACAGGCATGGCCCGCGAAATCCTCCCGCTCTACTGCTCCGACCGCTTGCAAGCCAAAACCGACAAGGCCTATCGCAACATCACCGAGCGCTTCCGCTGGGGCGGCCTCGACAAGCCCGACGCCAAAGACGTCTACTTAGACGAGACCGTGGTGCGCATGGTCAACTCCACTCGCTATGCCATGATGGAAGTGGTGCGCTCGCTCATTGCCGAAGGCCAGATGCACAAGGCCCTCAACATCCTCCAGCTCATCGACTCCAAGCTTCCGCCGTCGGTCACCCCCTACGGTGTGCAAGTGGGCGACGAAATCGCCGAAACCTTTGTGATGCTCGGCGAAGAGCTCAACAACGAAGCCGTGCGCCAGCGCGGTCTGCAGCTCTATCGCGAGGAGGTGATGCGCTATGCTCCCCATCTGCGTTATCTCAGTTCGCTGCCCCGCTACATGTATAACTCCCTGACCACGCTCGACCGCGCCATCGGCTATGTAGTCGACAATCGCGGTGGCTATAGCTACGTCTACAACCTGCTCATCCAATATGGCTCGGCTCAAACCGACATGGACAGCAACGAAGCCATCTCTCAACTGGTGGCCGAGGTTGAGAAGGCCACCGGTGTCAACGTGCTCGTGGAATTGCAGAAGCTCGGCGCACTCTCCGACACCGCTCTTCAATAATGGCATTTATCGAACAACCCCCACTTCTCTATAGAATCCTCTTCCCCGAGGCCGTTTGGCGTATTAAAGTCAAACGGTCTCGGACTGCTTATTTGACATTCGACGACGGCCCCACCGAAGAATTGACCCTCTGGCTTCTCGACACGCTCGACCACTATGGCGTGAAGGCCACATTCTTCTGCGTGGGCGCCAACGTGGAGCGCCATCCGCAGCTCTTTGAGGAGATTAAACGCCGCGGCCACTCCGTGGGAAATCACACCATGAACCACACCCAAGGAATGAAATGCCGCCTGCACACCTATCTGCGCGACGTGCGCCGGGCCGACACTCTGATCGACTCCATCCTCTTCCGCCCGCCTCACGGGCTGCTCAAACGCAAGCAGAGCCGCGCCATTCGCCATCATTTCAACCTGATAATGTATGACGTGGTGACACGCGACTATGCCCGCAAAATCACGCCCGAGCGTGTGCTCGAAAACGTGAAACGCTACACGCGCAACGGCTCCATCATCGTGTTTCACGACTCGCTGAAGGCCGAGCGCAACGTGCGCTACGCGCTGCCCCGCGCCATTGAATGGCTCCAAACCCAAGGCTATGAACTTCGAGCCATACCTCAATGATGCCACCCCCTGGGCCACGACGCCCATAGCCGACGTAGAGCCGCAAGCCGCCGACGCCCATCGCCGCTGGACGGCCTCCGGCGCCCACGGCTCAATGACCTATATGGAGCGCTACGACTCCGTGCGCTCCCATCCGCAGGAGTTGCTCCCCGGTGCGCGCACCATGCTCATTGCCGCATTCCCCTATTTCACCACCGAGAGGATGCTCCTGCCCTTTGCCCTCTATGCCCGCGGCCGAGACTATCACGAGGTGGTGCGCGAACGGCTCGAAGCCGTGGCCGCCATGATTCCGGGCGATTGCCGCGTGTGTGTGGACACGGCGCCGCTGCGCGAACGCTACTGGGCCACTCGCGCCGGACTGGGCTTCATTGGTCGCAATAATCAACTAATCGTAAATTCGCTGGGCAGCTACTATTTCTTAGGCACGATTCTCACCACGGCCGCCCTGCCCATTGAATGTCATGCACCGGAGCCGTCGGTCACCGACACGTGTGGCTGCTGCCGGCGCTGCCTTGAGGCCTGCCCGGGTCACGCACTGAGCGACGGCGCCGCCGTCGACGCCCGCCGCTGCCTGAGCTATCTCACCATCGAACATCGCGGCGACTTCCCCGAAGGCACCGACCTCCACGGCTGCCTCTACGGCTGCGATGTGTGTCAACGTGTTTGCCCCCACAATGCCGCCGCCAAGCCCACTCCCATTGCCGATTTTCATCCCTCTGAAGAGCTCTGCCGACTCAACGCCGAGACGCTGAGCCGCTTCACCGCGCAGGAGTTTAACGCGCTGTTTCGCCACAGCGCAGTGAAGCGCACCAAGCTCTCCGGCTTGCTGCGCAATCTTCGTCAACTGTCGAAATAGATGGGGGAAATTAATTTGCCTCCTCGGGCATGAGCGTGCGGCGCAGAGCCGTGCGCAGCCGCGAGGCGTAGGGTGTGTCGCTGCGCAGCAGGCGCAGCACTTCGCTGATGTAGTGGGCCTTGTCGGTGCAGCCCGTCAGTGAGGCCACATTGCTCTGCGGCAGCATCGACTTCTGATTGTAGACGCGCAGAATCGACGCGTAGTCTTTCTCCACCACGTAGGTGTGGAAGTCGCGGCAGAAGCTCTCGTAGACGCCGCGAGGCGAAATCTCGTCGATCAGGCCCGTGAGATGCTCTTCGAGTGAACCGATGTTGACGAAGCGGCGGTCGATGCAATGCTCCACGGTACGCTTCACGTAGTGGCGCGTGTGTTGCAGCGCTTGGGCGCGTACATCTTGCTTGAACATGCCAATCACGGCCGATTTCACCTTGGCAAAAGCCTTGCCCTCATCCTTGCCGTGGGCGGCGGCCACCGTGCGCACCACCTCCTCAATCAGCAGCAGATTTTCCACCTCGGCCACCTCCGGCACCATTATCTTCTTGGCACGCAGATATTCCACCTCGCGCTCCGAGCGGCGGTCGCGGTCGACGATGCCCACGCTGTCGAGATGATGGAATCCGCTCAGCGAATTGAACACGCGCGTCGACTCGATGACGCGGTCGCACGAGCCCAGCGGTTTCACGGTGTAGTCCGGGAAAATCAGCGGATAGAGTTTGCCGTCGATTGAGCGGGTGTCGTCGCCTTCGATAAACATCACGGGCCGTCGGGCGCCGATGATGCTCATATACATCTGCTCGCTCAGCGGCGAGTCGGCCGGCAGCAGGTCGTAGTCGTAGGTGGCGGCGTTGGGCGAGCATCCGCGCACCCACACTGTGGTGGCATCCGTGCGCGTTGAGGCAAATTCCAGGTCGTGGGTGGTGTAGATGAATGTGCAGTCGGGGCGCAGTTGCTCCACCATGTCCCACACGCGACGTTGCGTCGACGGGTGGAAAAACATATCCGGATTTTCGATGGGAATCACCGCATTCTCCGGGGCGTAGAGCACGCCGCCAACGTAGTAGAGCACCAGTTTTTCGCCGGCCGAGAGTTTCAGCTGCGAGCGTGTGGCGCCTTCGCCGTCGGTGAAGAGCAGTTCGCCGCCGCGGCGCAGCACGCCGTTTTCGGGAAACACTTCGCGCCATAGTTCAAGCACGCGGTCGAGCCGCGTGGCGCGAAGTTCGGCGTCGCCGCCCGTGCGCTCCACTTTGTAGCGAATCAGGTTCATCACCTCGTCGTGGAGCAGCAGCGCCATCAGTCGCTCCAGCTGCGTAGGCGGCGCCGTGGCCCCGCGCATCAGCGGCGACGTGGAGGCCGCTTGCAGATACATTCCGTCGATGGTGTTGCCCTCGGCGGCGTTGTCCACTGCGCCATAGAGCGCTTTCAGCGGCGACAAGGGAAACACCTGCTGCTGCGGCAGGTCTTCGAGCAGGCGGCGAGTGAAACGGCTCTTGCCGGCGCCGTTGGCACCGATAATCAATATTCGTCGGGCGCTGTCGTCGAGCGTCAGGCGCGAGCCGTCGGGGCGAGGAGGGAGCAGTATGGCCATGGCTTATCTCACGTTTAGTCGGGCAACGTATTTGCCAATGATGTCGAATTCGAGGTTCACCACCGTGCCCACTTCAATGCAGTGGAAGTTGGTGTGTTCGAGGGTGTAGGGGATGATGGCCACGCGAAATGAGCGGGCCTCGGAGTCGCACACCGTCAGGCTCACGCCGTTGACCGTCACGGAGCCTTTCTCCACCGTGAGATAGCCTTTGGAGACCATCTCGTCGGTCACGTCATACTCAAACTTGAAGTAGATGCTGCCATCCACCACGCGGCGCTCGGTGCAGCGCGCCGTGCAGTCCACGTGGCCCTGCACGATGTGGCCGTCCAAGCGGCCGTTCATCAGCATGGAGCGTTCGAGATTCACCTCCGAGCCGGCTTTGAGCAGGCCCAGGTTGGAGCGGTCGAGGGTTTCCTGAATGGCTGTGACCTTATAGGCCGACTGCTCGGGCAGCAGGTCGGTGACGGTGAGACACACGCCGTTGTGGGCCACAGATTGGTCTATGCGCAGTTCGTGGGCAAAGGAGCAGGTCATAGTCAGCTCCACGTTGCCCCCTTTGCGCTCCACAGCCACCACTCGGGCAGCCTCTTCAACGATTCCTGAGAACATATCGTATATGGGGAAAGTTATGGTTGTTTACTAAGTTTTAGGCAAATTTACGCATTTTTCTCTCCCCATGCAAATAAAAAGGACCTGCGTCCACGCTGCGCAAAAAGAAGAGCCCCGAGGCCGATGGGCGGCTTCGGGGCTCGTATAGAGGATGTCTATGTTTCGGGGGTTGGCTTAGGCTTGCTCAGCGTCTTGCGCGGGTTCGGGGTCGGAGAAGTCAGAGATTCCGGCTTCGGTCAACACGTTATACCAGCTGATGAGCTTGCGGATGTCGCTCAAGTGCACGCGTTCGCGGTCAAACTCGGGGAGCACTTTGGCGAAGAACTCGCGGAGCGAGCCGTCGTCGGCGCCCACTTCTTTGAGGTCGACGGTCTTGCCTTCGGCCACGGTGTGGAGGGCGGTGAGCACTTGGCCCAGGGGCACGTCTTCTTCCACGGTGTACATCGACACGTCGGCCAGCGAAATCACGCGGTCGCGCATCTGCACGGGGAGGCGTTTGCCGGTGGTCAGGTTCTCCACAATCAGGGAGCCGCGGCCACGGTTGACGAGCTTAAACAGGCCGGGCTTGCCGGCTATTGAAAGTATGCCTTGGAGCATAGCGCCGCCGATTAGTCGATTTCTTCGTCAGCTTCGTAGCCGCCCATTTCACGCAGAGCGTTCTTGAGCATGGTGTACTGCTGGAAGAGGTGGTTAACGGGCACTTCGTTTTGAGTGTAGTCGTGCATCGGGCTCTTGAGGAAGAAGCTCAGGAAGCGCTGGATGCCGTGACGGCCGGCGCGAGCGGCGAGGTCGCTCAGCAGCACGAGGTCCAGACACAGAGGTGCGGCCAGAATGGAGTCGCGGCAGAGGAAGTTGATCTTGATCTGCATGGGGTAGCCCATCCAGCCGA
>CAZJWM010000021.1:0-23339 GCA_964549975.1 uncultured Bacteroides sp.
AACCTGACGGCCTCTGTGGAGTTTCGTGTCAACCCCGGCAAAGTCTATCAGCTCTTCTTCTGGGCACAATCGTCGAAGGCCACGTGCTATTCGCTCAATCTTGCCTCACACACGCTGAGCGTGGACTACACGAAGATGCCGGTTAACGACGACACCGTCGACGCCTTCTACTTCAACGCCGAGTGTGAGTTTCACCGCGGCTATCCCATCACCACGGTCACTCTCCGCCGACCGTTGACGCAGATCATCTGCTGCATGTATACGGACAACATCTACGACTACCCATCCTACTACCCCTACCCCTATCAAGCCACCATCGAACATCCGGCTTACACCACGATGGACTTGATTAGCGGCGTGGCCTCCGATTTGCAAACCATCACGTATCCGAAAAACTACGTGACCAACAACTATTGCGATGAGGTTCCCGAGCCGAAAACCGGCAGCTATTCCGCGTCAGACTACACGTTTGTGGCCTTTGCCTATGCTTTGGCCGACAAAACGCCGCTGACCACCGGCATCAGCATGAGGTATGCTTACCAGAACTCCTCAGGTACGCAGTACACGGAGAAATATCACGCTTCGGCGCTTATACGTAATGCACGAGTGACGATGCGTTCCGAACCTGTAGAATAACCCATTCAGCTCCTTCAGCACAATGAAAACTCTATATGAAATCACAATGGCCGCGCTGCTGACCATGCTGCTCGCAATGTGTGGCGCCTGCAGCAGCGAGGAAGAAGAAATCCTGGCCGCCGCCGAAGAGGTGGAGTCGACAGACTCGCTGATGACGGTGACGTTCCAAACCGGCGTGCCCGTAGACTCCGACGCGGTGCAAACTCGCGCTGCCATCGATGGCTCCTATGCCGACGTGCTCTACTATATTCTCTACAATGGCGAGGGCACAAAGATAATCGACACCAACGTTGGCGGCACGCCTATAGCCGTTCGCTCCAACAAGACCGCTGCGGTGGAATTTCGCGTCAACCCCGGCAAGACCTATCACGTGGTCTTTTGGGCACAGTCATCACAAGTGACGGCCTACACGCTTAATGCATCCACCGGAATAATGACGATAGATTATTCAGTGATTCCCGTAAATGACGCTCACTATGATGCGTTCTTCTACACCGGCGAGTTCACGCCCCACCGCGGCACCCCTATTGAGACGGTGTATCTGCGACGTCCGTTCCAATTCACCAGAGCCGGTGTCAGAACAGTGGATATCACGTCCGGCAAATGCCCCGAGCCTTATGAAGCCACCATGCTTCATGATGCGTATACCAAGTTGAATCTATGGACCGGACGAGCCACTGATATGGAATCAGTCGTTTTCAAGTACAATTATGTTGCAAACGACTATTATACAACAATCTCCGATGCAAATGGTTACCCCTACACCTTTGTGGCTTTTGCCTTTGTGCTGGCCGACACGGAAGACGTAGAAAGTTGTAAAGCCGACTTTGCATATTTTGACGAAGACGACACGTTCTTTCAGGCCGGGCTGAAGCGTACAGATGTCGGCTACATTAACTCGATGCTCAAACGCAATAGGCTCGTCACCCTGCGCTACTATACCTATACCTACTAACTCCAAGCATATATTCAGCAAACGAAATGAAAACGATCAATAAAATATCAACGGCCTTGTTGCTGTCGGCACTGCTTGCGGCTATGGGTTCATGCAGCAGCGACGAAGACTCGCTTCTGACAGACTCGATGCGCAACGCGCAGCCGGGCGACACGGTGACCTATAGCTTCACGTGTCAGGCGCCCGCCATGGATGGCGAAGCCGCCTCACGCGCCTATGGCGATGGCCTCACAGCCACGAAGCTCTATTATGCCGTCTACGTCGACGCTACCACCCTGGTGCAGAGCAACTGGCCCGGCTCGGCTGAATATGTGGCAAACGACATCACATTCTCTAACCTTGAGGCTGATGCCAAAATCCGCCTGGTGATGGGCCAAACCTACACCATCATCTGGCTGGCTCTGGCTCCGGATTCGCCCTACACGTTCAACACTGCGGCCGGCACCCTGTCGATGAACTACGCCGGCGCCAAATGCAACGACGAGAGCCGCGACGCCTTCTGGACGATGACCGCTTTCACCGCCTTGCGCTGTTCGGAGGCAACCACAGTGACGTTGACGCGCCCCTTTGCGCAGCTCAACATAGGCAACACGCTGGAAGACTGGCAGTATGCCGTGGACAACGACCGCTATCCCACTAAGTCGGGCCTGAAAGTGAATGGTGTCTACTCCACTCTGGACTTGCGCACCGGCGCCGTGTCCGACACCACCACCGCTGTCTTTGCGCGCAACACCCTGCCCCCGGCCTCGATGGTCTACCCCGTGCAGAGCATCGACACCTCCACCTATCCCAAGCTCACCTCCACGGCCGATTTGCGCTATCTGGCCATGGCCTACGTGCTTGTCAACGCCAATGAAGACTTCACCATCACCATCGACACCGACATCTTCGACCCAGATCAAGGTGACCCGTGGATTATTTCACCCGTGCCCATGGCGCGCAACTATCGCACCAACGTCTACGGCGAGTTTCTCTCCTTTGGCAAACGCTTCAACATTGAGTTTGTAACCAAAACAGGCGCATAATCCCCACCTAACTAACGAAATATAACGACAACAAAAATCGACGGCCCTCATCTATCTGTAGAAGTAAAACTCTCACGCAATGCCCCACGCAGCCTCAGCGTGCGTGGGGCGTGAGAGAGGGTCCGGTTTTCAGGATAATTTAACTCGGAAATAAATGAAACGAATATATCAATTCACAATCGCCCTGCTTGCGGGGCTTGTCGCGGCGACTTTGACGGCTGCGTGCAGCTCCGACGATGACGCCCTGCTCAGCTCCGAGCAGACCGACTCGGACTACGTGAGCGTGAGCGTGGAGTGTCATGCGCCGGGCGACTCCTCCGCCACGACGCGCGGCGACTACGACTATCAGGTGGTGAAAAACCTGTATTACGTCGCCTACGACTCCGAGACCGGAGAGTTGGCCACCACCAACTGGCCGGGCACCTCGGCGAGCGTGGATGAGCACTATGCCTTCAACTGCAAGACCTCGGACCCGATGACCACGGTGCGTCTGATGTTGCGACGCGGCAGCACCTACAACGTGGTGTTTTACGCAGCCTCCGGCGGTGCACCCTACAGTTTGGATCCTGAGAACAAACAGCTGCACGCCGACTACGACTACACCGGCGACGAGTCGATGGGCAACCCCTTTATGGACGACCGCGGCGACGTGTTCTACACCGTCAAAGAGATCGACCCCGCGGCCACCACGCCTCAGCAAGTGACGCTGACGCGCATCGTGGCGCAGGTCAACATAGGCACCACCTTGGAAGACTGGCAGTATGCCACCAAACACAAGCATCTGCCCACGTCGTTCAACGTTGAGATTAGCGACATCTATGAAACTATGGATTTGCTCACCGGCGACGTTGATGATCAGACCGACGCTTCGATGGGCGACTCCTACAACTTTGCGGCCCTGCAGGGCGTTGACTTCCCCATCTCCTCATCGGTGGGCAACGCTTCCAACTTCAAATATCTGGCGAGGGCATACGTGTTGGTAGGCCCCGACAAGGAAGCTACGGCTCGCGTGGCCTATCGCGGCGACTCCTTCTCCGAAGACGACGACTACGTCTACGTGGACAATGTGCCTCTGCAGCGCAACCACCGCACCAACATCTACGGCCGTTTGCTCTCCTTCGAAAAGAATATCCACGTGGTGATCGACCCGACCATCGCCAATTGCGACCTCGGCCCCTACACGCAGATGGCCTATTGGATGTACCAAGGTAAAGGCACATTTGAACTCGATGCCGACCTGCTCTTGCCGCAAGGCTGCGCCATACAATCGAGATCGGCCTCCGACGTGGCCGTGCTCAATCTCAACGGCCACACCCTGCGCAACTCGGCTTACTACAATATGGCTGCGCAAAAGGGCCCCGGCACCTTCTATATCAACGGCCCCGGCGAGATCATCTGCGATGGTATCAGCGGCATTGGTGCCGAGGACGGTAAGGTTATAATCGACGGCGACGTGAAAGTGCGCATCGTCAATGAACTTGGCTACCTCAACAGCTATTCGGCTATGGCATCTACGTGCCTGCTCTGGACGAGCGGCACCGGCCAATTGGAGGTTCGCGGCGGCTACTTCGCTCACAATGGCGGCGCAAGCTTCACGGTGGCTCTGATTCTGCCACTGACCGACGTCAACTCCATCAAGGTGTATGGCGGCAGCTTCGAGAACTACAACCCCAAAGAGGGCGGTGAATCATCGCTCTACAGCTCGGTCTTCCCCAATGCCGTACACGATTTTGTGGCCGATGGCTATGGCTGCTACAAGGCCACGGAGAATGGCAACACCATCTATTACGTTCACGCTAAATAATCTCAGTTTATAGTCTGCAAACAGGCGTATAATCCACTCCATCAATTCAGGAAAACTAAACCCCATAGATAAAATGAAACGCGAATATCAATTCACAATCGCCCTGCTCGCGGGGCTTGCCGCCACGGTTCTGACTGCGGCGTGCAGCTCCGCCGACGATGCCCTGATGAGCTCTCGTCAGGCCGCCTCGGATTGTGTGAGCGTGAGCGTGGAGTGTCATGCGCCGGGCGATTCCTCCGCCACGACGCGCGGCAGCTACGACTATCAGGTGGTGAAAAACCTGTATTACGCCGCCTACGACGCCGAAACCGGAGAGTTGGTCACCACCAACTGGCCGGGCACTTCGGCGAGCGTGGAGGAGCACTATGCCTTCAACTGCAAGACCTCGGACCCGATGACCACGGTGCGTCTGATGTTGCGACGCGGCAGCACCTACAACGTGGTGTTTTACGCAGCCTCCGGCGGTGCACCCTACAGTTTGGATCCTGAGAACAAACAGCTGCACGCCGACTACGACTACACCGGCGACGAGTCGATGGGCAACCCCTTTATGGACGACCGCGGCGACGTGTTCTACACCGTCAAAGAGATCGACCCCGCGGCCACCACGCCTCAGCAAGTGACGCTGACGCGCATCGTGG
Source organism: uncultured Bacteroides sp. (assembly GCA_964549975.1). Lineage (GTDB taxonomy): Bacteria > Bacteroidota > Bacteroidia > Bacteroidales > Muribaculaceae > UBA3263. The sequence goes on from CAZJWM010000021.1 coordinate 5,062, forward strand.
CGCAGGTCAACATAGGCACCACCTTGGAAGACTGGCAGTATGCCACCAAACACAAGCATCTGCCCACGTCGTTCAACGTGGAGATTGGCGACATCTATGAGACTATGGATTTGCTCACAGGCGAAGTCTCCGATCAGACCGGCGCCTCGATGGGCGACACCTACAACTTTGCAGCCCTGCAAGGCGTTGACTTCCCCATCTCCTCATCGGTGGGCAACGCTTCCGACTTCAAATATCTGGCGAGGGCATACGTGTTGGTAGGCCCCGACAAGGAAGCCACCTCGCAGGTGGCCTATCGCGGCGACTCCTTCTCCGAAGACGACGACTACGTCTACGTGGAGAACGTGCCTCTGCAGCGCAACCACCGCACCAACATCTACGGCCGTTTGCTCTCCTTCGAAAAGAATATCCACGTGGTGATCGACCCGACCATCGGCAACTTCGACTATGGCCCCTACATGCAGATGGCCTATTGGATATGGGATAGCAAAGGCACATTCGAACTCGATGCCGACCTGCTCTTGCCGCAAGGCTGCACCCTCTACACCGAATCGGCCTCCGACGTGGCCGTGCTCAATCTCAACGGCCACACCATCCGCAACTCCGACCAAGTCAACGTGGTGGCGCAGACCGGCCCCGGCACCCTCTATATCAACGGCCCCGGCGAGATTATCTGCGACGGCACCAGCGGCATTGGCGCCTCCGATGGCAAGATTGTGCTCGATGGCGACGTGAAAGTGCGTATTGTCAACGAGAGCGGCTACTTCAACAGCGATGCTTCGATGACCTATAAGGCCTTGCTTTGGACACAAGGCACCGGCCAATTGGAGATTCGCGGCGGCTACTACGCTCACAATGGCGGCGCAAGCTTCACGGTGGGTTTGCTAATGCCCTTCACCGACGCCAACTCCATCAAGGTGTATGGCGGCAGCTTCGAGAACTACAATCCCAAAGTGGGCGGAGAAGAGAAGTACTACAAAAAGACATTGCCGAATGCCATACACGACTTTGTGGCCGACGGCTATGGCTGCTACCATGCCACGGAAGATGGCAAGGATATCTACTACGTTCACGCTAAATAATTTCATTTGATAACCCAATAAATCAACCAACGATTATGAAGATATTAAAGATAATGATGGCGGCACTGACGGCGGCGACCATGACGGCGGCGCTGACAGCCTGCACCGACGAGGCCGACTCACCGGTGGCCTCCGGCGAGGCTGCGACCGACCTGGCCAATGAAGGCGCCACGGTGGTCTTCAGATGCGCGCTGCCCGATGAGGCAGCCGGCGCCACGCGTAGCTTCGGCGACGGCCTCAATGCCAAATATCTCTTCTACGCAATCTATCACGTGGACGATGCCGACGGCTTTGAAGACCGCAATGGCAACTATATTGAGGAGAACGCACTTGCCTCTGACGACCGCACCCTTGTGGAGACCAATATATGGGGCGGCTTGGGCGAAAACTATGCGGATGAATACGCCTTGGGTTCGTTTCCCGAGTTTGCCAATAGTGACGGACATCAGGAGACGTCGCTCACGCCGAAGGCCAAACTCAAGCGCGGCGACCACTATCAGATATCGTTTGTTGCCGCCGCTCACGACGACTATGGCCTCAAGAACGCTGATGCTGCTCCCTACGAGCTTGACGGACAGTATGTCAACACTAACGCAGACTACGACTTCTATTGCAACGACGAAAATCTCGACATCTTTGCCGCAGTGATTGACATCAAAGTGCCCGACGATGGCTCCGATCTCGTGAAGACTGTGAAACTGACTCGCATAGTGGCCCAGGTGAACGTGCTGATTTCCCAAGAAGAATGGGAGGCCATTGCCTCGAAAGATAAAGCCACAATCTATAACACCAAGACCTCTTTGGAGCTTGACGGCGTCTACAATGGCGAATATAGGCTGTTTAAGAAAATATATTATGCCGACAAATCAGGTGACGCCTTGTTTGACTTCGCCACCATCAGGGGCCCGAAAGGCGTCACCAGCTACGACGACTCATGGGTGGCCGAAACCTTTGGCGACGACTATCACCTGCTGGCCACGACGTATGTGCTCACCGACAGTCGCACTTGCAACGTGTTGTTCGACATGGGTCTCTCCGACGGCACGACGATTGACGAGACTGTGACCAACGTGCCCATTCGGCCCAACTGCCGCACGAACATCATCTTCAAAAATCTGATGTATGAGGGCGTGGATGCCGTGGTTAACATCGACTTGAACTATCTGGATCCCAACTACGACCACTCTTTCACCCCGGAGGAGGAAAACTGATAATCACCTAACCTCACACGATAAAAGCAAAATGAAAGCTATCAAAACATATTTAGCAACCATGCTGATGGCAGCGTGCAGCGCTGCGACGTTGAGCTCGTGCTCCGACGACGACTATAGTGCTGCCGGTGCCGTGGGAGCCGATTCCGGCGAGATGGAGGTGACTCTCACTTGCGACATTCCTCAGGGAATCGACGATAAGCCGTCGCGCACCTACTCCGACGGTCTGAAGGCCGGCGAACTCTACTATGCGCTCTATGAGAAGAACGGCGAAGAGCTGAAGCTGGTGGAGACCAACAAGGCCTACACCGTCACAAGCTCAGACCCCAATGAGACGAGCTTCTGCACCACCGACGCGCCCCTTTCGTTTGACTACACGAAGACGCGCCCCACGGCTTCGGTGTTCACCAAGCTGCTCATAGGCCACGAATACACCATCACGTTTGTGGCTGTCAGCTCCACTTCGCGCATCAAGTTTGATCCGTTGAAGGGCCGACTGACGACGGACTACAAGGGTCCATGCAACGATAAGTCGGAATATGACGACACCTTCTGCAACACCGTGAGCTTCACGGCTCGCGAAGGTCAGGTGCCCTCCACGGTGGTGCTCCGTCGCCCCTTGGCGCAGCTCAACATTGGCTGCATCCTGGATAATGACGGCGAGCCTACGTATAAGCCCGACAAAACTCAAATCAAGATTGCCAATGTGCCCTACGCCTACGACCTGATTAAGGGTGATGCCACCAATGAATTGACCAACGCAGACTTTTCTGCTTCAGCCTCGCCCGACGACTCGGAGTCGTTCCCCGTCGACGATATATATTACTCGGCCATGTGTTACGTGTTTGCCTCGAAAACGCAACAGACACTCACTGTGACTTTTAAGCAAGACGACGAAGACGCTATTGAGATTGACAACGTGCCTCTGCGCAGCAACTATCGCACCAACATCTATGGCGACTTGTCGGCATCCTCATCCATTGGCTTTGTCATCTGGATTGAGCCGAGTTTCACAGACGAAGAGCTTCTGGAGCACGACAATCAGTGGGGCGGCGAATCGGCCAACCTCAATGCCTGGTATGGCGGCCTGCGCGCGTTCTACTATTGGATGGACTATAGCAGTCGCTCCGACTATGCCGACTACGACTTCTATCTCACGCAAGATATAGAGATCACCGGCAACCAGCAGTTTAACACCACGGCGCTGCCCTGGTATGACGGAGGCAGCTCCACCGATGGCTTCATCTCCTACAACGGCAACGGCACGCTCTATCTCAACGGCTACTCGCTGACCATTCACTCCGGCGGCCTGCTCATCAAAGACGGCAGCCTCACCATCTCGGGCCCGGGCCTGATCTATGCCGACTATGCCGGCGACACCGGCGGTGTGCTCTTCAACCTGAACTCCACCGACGCCTCCAACCCGGCCAAGCTGGTGATCAACGACGGCGAATTCCGCCTCACATCGTCGACGCGCGCCCGCAGCACCACGGCCTTCTTCACGGCCACCAACGGCTACGCCTACGTGCACGACGGCTTCTTCTTCGGCAACCGCCTGCATCGTCAGAACTTCACCCCCGAGAGCAACGGCCTCTATTGCCTTGGCGGCGTCTTCTCCACCGAAGATCAGGCCCTGGCAGCAGCCCGCCAAGCCAAGGCTCTGAGCGACTATGAGGCCGACGAGCTCTACTACGCATATCGCAACACGCGCTATCTGGAAGCAGCCGAAAGCGACCCCGAATATCAAGACTCCCTCACCTATCCCGAATATGAGGAGACGGGCGACGAATCATACTATCAAGTTGTGGAAAAATAACTAAGATATGAAAACGTTTAGATATATCTCGGCATTGGCTATGGGCGTGGCGCTCGCATTGGGCGCATGCTCCTCTGACGACGACGCCATCGCCCCCGAAGCTACGGCTCAGGAGCAAGGCGAGGCCACGATGACCTTCAGCTGCGTGGCTCCCACCATGGGCCAACGCTCCGACTCGCGAGCCTACAGCGACGGCCACACCGCCTGCTATCTCTACTATGCCGCCTATGCCATCAACGGCACCGACACCGTGTTGACCGAAACCAACGTGCCCGGCACGGCCCGGAGCGTTGACCGTCACGTGAAGTTTGACGACTCGGCCACACCGCGAGCCGAAGTGTCGATCGGCGTGATCGTTGGCGCACAATATCGCGTGGCCTTCTTTGCCTGCGCCGAGGAGCCCGACGGCGACCCCTACGGCATCGACGCCGAGGGTCATATGCTCAACGTGAGCTACGACACGGCCCTCTGCAACGACGAATCGCGCGATGCCTTCTGGAAGGTGGCCACATTCGTGGGCCATCGCGCCGAAGACGCCGTGGAGGTGACGCTTCGCCGCCCGCTGGCGCAAGTGAACCTCGGAGTGCTCGAAGAGGAATGGGATAGCTACGAGAAATATGACGACGCCACCGATTTGGCCGCCACCAAGACCGAAATCATTGTGCGCAACGCCTACACCAAGATGAACCTCATCACCGGCGAAGTCTACGCCCCCCAAGAAGTGGAGTTTGACTTGGCCTTGATACCCTCCGACAGCGAAGTCTTCCCCCTGAAGAGCGGCAACGGCAGCCTCTATCGCTATCTGGCCATGAGCTACGTGTTGGTCAACGACAAGGAGACCTTCACCGTGGAACTCGGCACCAACAAGACCGCCACCACCGGCGCTTATTGGCGAGTGCCCAACGTGCCTCTGCAGCGCAACTATCGCACCAACATCATAGGTAGCGACCTATGGTATATGGACCACACGTTCACCGTGGAGATTGACAACATGTATGACGGCAACTACAACGAAGAAGTGGACTTTTTCGACGACTAAACAACCGAACACTCACTTACTTATTCACACTCAAATATACCCAATCACTCATGACTAAGATTAACCGACTTTCATCCATGCTGCTCATGGCCGCCATAGGCGCAGCTCTGGGTGCATGCTCCTCCGACGAGGGCGTCCTGACCGACGCCGACGCCGCCGACGGCGAAGCCGTGACCTGCACCGTGGTGTGTGAGGCCCCTGCCCTGAGCGAACAATCGCGCACATATTCCGACGGCCAAACCGCCAAGAATCTCTACTATGCGCTCTACGCCACCGACGAGAACTATGAGAACCTGACGCTCGACGCCACCAACACCACGGCGCTCTCCACCATCCAGTTCGACGGTTCGACGCCTCGCCCCAAAGCTCAGTTTGACATTCAGCTGGTGCGCGGTGCCCACTACGTGTTGGTTTGCTTCGGCGTGGCCGACGGCGCCCCCTATTGGTATGACACGGCCTCTCACACCATCAACGTGAGCTATGCCAACGCCAAGTGTAACGACGAAACTCGCGACGGCTTCTACCGCACCGCGCAGTTTGTGGCCACCAAAGGGATGACCCTGAACCTGACGCTGCGTCGCCCCTTTGCGCAAGTGAACGTGGGCACCGGCAACGACGACTGGGATGCTGCCGTAGGCGTCAATGCAGCCCCGGAGAAGACCTACTTCGCAGTGAAGAAGGCCTACACCAAGCTCGATGTGCTCACCGGCGAGGTGTCGGCTCAGGTAGACGAGGCTGTGTTTGCCTACAACGACATCCCCTCGGGCGAAACCTTCCCCGTCAGTGAGACAGTGTGGGATAACTCCGCATCAGCTCCCGCGCTGCCCAACCTCACCTCCGGCCCGCAACAACTGATAAAGCCGATGGTTTATCTGTCGATGGTCTACGTGTTGGTAGGCCCCGAAACCGGTCAAACCTTCGACTGCACCTTCAAGGCCGACACCTTTGAGGCTTCCGGCGACGTTTGGGAAATCCAAAACGTGCCGATGCAGGGCAACCACCGCACCAACATCTATGGCAAGACGCTGCTGAGCTTCACCGGCGACGTGACCGTAGAAATCGACCCGACCTACGATTCCGACGACTACAACGAAGACTTGGCCAATGCCGAGGAGACCACCGGCGGATACGTGATAATTCCCATGGATGAACAGACTTCCGGCGATATCGTATTTTGGTAGCCCCTCTCCCTCAAACTAACCTTTTTAGACACAAAACTTCTATGAACACTTTCAAGAAACTCTCTGCCACGATGATGATGGCAGCGCTGATGGCCGGCTTCACCGCTTGCTCCTCAGACGAAGATACACTCACCACAGACGACGTGGCCGGTGAGGCCATAGCCTTCAACATCACGTGCGTGGCCCCCTCGTCCGCCATCACCTCGCGTGGATATTCCGACGGCCAAACCGCCGACAACCTCTGGTATGCCCTCTACGTGGGCGACCTCACGGCCGGCAGCACCGACACCACCTACACCCTGGTGGCCTCCAACTACAATATCCCCGACTACGACGCCACGGCCACCACAATGGGCACGTCGACCCTGAAATTCAACAGCGAAGCCCGACCCAAAGTGACGATTCACCCGACGCTCATCACCGGCAAGCGCTATATGCTCATAGCCTTCGGTGCCGCCGACAATGCGCCCTATGTGATCGACCGCCATAACAAGACGCTGAAGGTGATCTACACCGACGCCATCTGCAACGACGAGAATCGCGACGCCTTCTACAAGAAAGTCACCTTCATGGCCTCCAAGAAGAACGCCACCTCGATGACCGTCACTCTGACTCGCCCGTTTGCTCAAGTGAACGTGGGCACTCGCAAGAGCGACTGGGATAACGCCGAAGCTCAAGGCGCCGCTCCCACCAAGACTCAGTTTGTGGTGAAGAAAGCCTACGACACGCTCAACCTCGTTGACGGCACAGTGAGCGGCGAAGTCACCGCCACCTTTGCGCTGAACACCATCCCCGACGCCACGCAAACGTTCCCCTACACCGGCAGCGAGGAAGTGGCCGATCCCTCCGGTCAAGACGACCTCAAATCCGTGCAAGACGTTCACTATCGCTACTTGTCGATGATCTACGTGTTGCTCTGCCCGGAGAAGCAGACCTTCGACTGCACCTTCACCACCGACGTGTTTGCCGCGAGCAACGATGAGCTGACGTTTGCCAACGTGCCTATGCAGCGCAACCACCGCACCAACATCTACGGCGACGCCATCCTGGCTCTGAACACCGCCATCACCTTCGAAATCGATCCCAACTACCTCTCGGACGACTACAACTGTGATTATACAGAGATTGACGTTGATAGTGTTGACGGCGACGGCGAAGAAGAAGGCGAAGAATACTAAGTAACCCCAACGAAATACCCACAAAACGTCTATGAACACTTTTAAGAAACTCTCTGCCACGATGATGATGGCAGCGCTGATGGCAAGCTTCACCACGGCTTGTTCCTCTGACGACAATGTTCTTGAAGGAGACGTGGCCGGCGAAGAAGCCACTTTCAACATCACCTGCATTGCCCCGGCGCCCACCGAGTCGTCCACCGGTTCGCGCACATATTCCGACGGTCAAACCGCCGACTGCCTCTGGTATGCCCTCTACGTGGGCAACTACGACGCCACCCAGGGCGACACCGTCTACACTTGGGTGGACGGCAACCTCCCCACCCTCACGGGCACGGAGACCACCATGGGCACCTCCGACGTGGAGTTTAACGCCGCCGCTCGCCCCAAGGCCACTATCAACCTGAGTCTGATTGTGGGTAAACGCTATATGCTCATAGCCCTCGGCGCCGCTAAGAATGCGCCCTACGTCATCGACAAGGATACGAAGACGCTGAAGGTGGACTACACCTCGGCCCTCTGCAGCGACGAAAGCCGCGACGCCTTCTATCGCATGGTCAAATTCCAGGCCTCGAAGCAGAAATCGCGCATTACCGTCACTCTGACTCGCCCCTTTGCGCAAGTCAACGTGGGCACCGCCGCTGCCGACTGGCTAGAAGCCAATGAGCAGGACTGCGCCCCCACTAAGACCAAGTTTGTGGTCAAGCAGGCCTATAAGACCCTCAACCTCGTTGACGGCTCGGTGAGCGACCCTGTTGACGCCACCTTTGCGCTGAACGCTGTGCCCGCCGCGACGGAGACCTTCCCCGTGACAGGCTACAACTATCTGTCGATGGTCTACGTGTTGGTAGGCGCCGACTCCGGCCAGACCTTCGACTGCACCTTTGCGGCCGACACGTTTGAGGCCACCGGCGACGAATGGTCGTTTGAAAACGTGCCGATGCAACGCAATCACCGTACCAACATCTACGGCGACGGCATCCTCACCTTCGACTCCAACGTCACCATTGAAATCGATCCCAACTACCTCTCCGACGACTACAACTACGACTCTGCCACCGGCTTCGTCAACGGCGAAGATCCGGAAGAAGAACGTGAAGACCCCGGCGAAGATCTCGGCGAAGATATCGAAGACATCGGCGAAGAAGAAGGTGAACCAGAAGGCGAAGAAGAAGGTGAACCATTGCCGGAAGAACCTGAGCCGGATAATTTGCCGGAAGTAGCATAATTCCCTCGAAAAGTCAAACAAACTATATACCCAAACACTCATATGACTACGTTTAAGAAGCTCTCTGCCACACTGATGATGGCAGCGCTGACGGCAGCCTTCAGTGCTTGCTCAAGCGACGACATAGCTCTTGATGACGAAGAGGCCGGCGAAGAAGCACTCTTCACCATCACTTGTCAGGCACCTGAGATGGCTACCTCCTCCGAGGGTTCACGCGCATATTCCGACGGCAAAACCGCCGACAACCTCTACTATGCCCTCTATCGCGGCTCATCGGTCGACGCCCAAGGCGACACCGTGTTCACCCTGGTGCACACCAACGTGGAGACCGAAGCCTACGCCTATACAGCTCCTTCGGGCGCAGCTGCCACGCGCACTGTGATGAAGGACTCTGAGATCAAGTTTGACAAGCAAGACCGCCCGCAGGCCACTCTGCCGCTGCGTCTGGTGCTGGGTCAGCGATATATGTTGGTGGCCTTCGGTGCCGCCTCCAAAGCGCCCTATATCCTCGACGTGGACAACAAGGCCATCAAGGTGGACTACACCGACGCCATCTGCAACGACGAGAGCCGCGACGGTTTCTACAAGACCTTTCGCTTTGTGGCCTCCAAGAAGAACGGCTCATCTGCGATGACCATCACCCTGACTCGCCCCTTTGCGCAAGTGAATGTGGGCACGCACGACGACGACTGGCGCAGGGCTGTTCAGCAACAGGGCACACCCTCGCAGACCTACTTCAAGGTGGAGCGCGTCTATGGCCGCCTCAACGTGGTGACCGGCGAAGTTGACGAACAAACCAACGCTGAATTTGCCTATGGCGACATCCCTGACGGCGAGACCTTCCCCTACTCTTCCTACCACATGGAATATCGCCCCATCGAGGGTGAGGACCCCAATGTGAGGGTTAAAGACACCTATCGCTATCTGGCAATGAACTACGTGTTGGTCAACACCAAAGAGTCGTTCACCTGCTATTTCAAAGCCGACAACTTTGAGGCTACGAAAGACGAGATGAAATGGGACAACGTGCCCATGGAGCGCAACCACCGCACCAACATCTTTGGCTCAGGCATCTTGTCGATGGACGAGAACGTCACCGTGGAGATTGATCCCGAATATATCACTCCGGCCTACGACTACACCGGCTCACAACAGTTGCTCGCCAACTTTGCCGACGTAGACGGCGCCACCATCAACCTGCTGAGCGACGTGACTCTCACCGCGCCCATCACCATTGACGGCGCCGATGAGGCTACCATCTACACCCTCAACCTCAACGGCCACACCATCAGCTATGCCCCTACCCAAGACAACACCTCGCTCTTCGACGTGGACTGCGGCACGCTGATTATCAACGGCCCCGGCACGGTTGAGTCCGACGGCACCACCTACGGCCACAGCATAGCCGACGTGGAAGAGACCGGTTGCTTGGTGATTAACGGCGGCACATTCGTCAAGACCGGCACCGACCCGGCCACCAGCGCCGACAACGTGCTCTTCCGTCAGAACGGCGCGGATGCAATGATTGTGATCAACGGCGGCGACTTCTACAATCAGGATGACGGCCACTATCCCATCTATCCTGTGAGCGAAAAGAACGTGATAGTCACCGGCGGCAACTTCTATGAGTTCAACCCCAAATATTACTACTACACCTACTATCTGACGGTGCTCAATCAGGCCTACCTCACCGAAGGCCTCGCCGACACCACCCCGCGCGCTCAAATAGCGCAAGTGACCGTGCCCTCGGGCCGCTTCCAGGGTCTCACGGCCTACGTGCTCACCTCGGAGAACGTGTGGACCTCCACCTGGAGCAGCAACGTCAACTTCATGACGCTCACCAACTATCGCAACTGGTTGGAAATCACGATGACCTCCTACAAGACCACCATCGAAGCGATCACCGGCACGCAGATGGACAAACTCTCTTAACGCAACATAAACTCTTTTTCATAAAGCAATCCTTATGACTCTCTTACATAAAATTACCGCTTCACTGCTGCTGTCGGGCCTGATGGTCGGCTTCACCGCCTGCTCGGGCGATGACGACCTCACGGGCGCAGCCACTCCCGACGGGCAGGGCGACGAATGCACCATCACCTTCCACTGTCTGGCCCCGGCAGATGCCACAGTCTCATCCACCGACGCTACTCGTAGCTACTCTGATGGACAGACAGCGAAGTGGCTCTTTTATGCCCTCTATTCGCGCGACGCCGACGGCACCTTGACGCTCCTGAACCACGACCGTCTGGATGCCTTCAACAGCAACGCCCGACCCTCGCAAGACGTGGATTTGAACGTGCTTGTGGGCAAGAGCTACACCGTGGTGTTCTACGCCACGACGTTCAGCAATCAGCCCTACAAGGTGACCGCCGCCAACGGCTCCTGCCAACTCACGGCCGACTACACCAACGCCAAGTGTAACGACGAGACGCGCGACTTCTTCTACAAGCGCTTTGACTTCACCGCAACGCGTCAGCGCCTGCAAGAGACCGTGGTGTTGACTCGCCCGCTGGCGCAGATCAACTACGGCACTCACTACGACGAATGGAACCGCGCCACCCTGATGGGCGCCCTGCCCACGCAGACGGCCATCACCATCAACAACGCCTACTCCACTCTGGATATGCTCACGGGCGAAGTCTCCGGCGACGTTTCCGCCACATTCTCGCTTAACGACATCCCCTTGGAGTCGGAAGTGTTCCCGCTGGCCGACGGCGGCAGCAACTATCGCTATGTGGCCATGGCCTACGTGTTGGCTCACCCCGACAAGAAGACCTTCACCTCCACCCTCTCGGCCAACACATTCACCGCTTCCGGCGATGAGTGGACTCTGGAGAACGTGCCCCTGCAGCGCAACCACCGCACCAACATCTACGGCAACCTGCTGAGCGGCACCCAGAAGCTCACCGTCACCCTCGATCCCGGCTATATCGACACCTACGACTTCGGTCCGAAGGAGCAACTCGAAGCCCTGCTCACTGCCGGCAAAGGCACTCTGGATCTCTACGGCAACGTGGAGCTGAGCGAGCCGCTGACGGTCAACGTGGCCGACGGCGAAGTGGTGGCCATTGACCTCGATGAATATGCCATCACGCTCAACGGCACGGGCCCCGTGTTCCGCAAAACCGGCCCCGGCACCCTGCTGCTCACCGGCAAAGACGGCTCCATAGTCTGCACCAACCAAACCCTGGTGGAGATTGCCGAAGGCGAAGTGGTGATTGAAAGCGGCACCTACGATGCCGGCGCCACGGTGGCTGCCGAAGTGCCTCTGATCAGCCTCACCGGCTCGGGCACCAAGCTCGTGATTTCCGGCGGCACATTCCTCACCCCCGGCTTGACGCTCGGCTCCAGCAAGGCCATTGTGGCCACCAGCCCCGCCACCACCTCCGGAGTGAAGATCACCGGCGGCACCTTCTTCAACTTCAATCCTGCGTCGATGGTTCCCACCGGCTATACGGTCAGCTCGGCAGCTTCAGGAGTGAGCACCTTCCTGAACTACTCCGTGGCCGCCTCCAAATGAGCCTCCCCTCCCCCCGAAGCTCACACTTCTATACTGAGTGCGTTAATCAGCCACACGAAGTATCTTCATTATATAGTTTAGCCGTATTTTAATGGCATTGGTTTTTAAGCACTTTCCCGAGCCCCGCACCAAAGCGGGTGCGGGGCCGCGAAAGCTTGCCGCAGGAAACCCGGTGTAAGCCCCCTCACCCGCCCCGCGCGGGGATGGCAGTCAACATTAAGACAACGACACAAAAGTTTGATAATGTTACATATAAACAACCAAAACAATTCACCGCGATGAAGAAAACTTTCACACAGAAGCTCCATGGCGTCGGCCACCGACGGCGACGCTCATGCTGACGCACACTTCAAAAAGAATCAGCAACAACATCTATTAACCGGTTTGCGGAAGATGGGCTTCCGCCGACCATAAATTAACCCTTACTTTTTCACCTTATGTACAACTTCAAAAAAATCTCTGCCACACTCATGATGGCAGGTCTGCTCGTAGGCTTCAGTGCCTGCAGCAGCGACGAGGTAGCTACACCCGACGAGGAAGGTACCGACGGATTCGTTTCCTTCGTATGCCAGGCCCCTGCTATGCCCGCCAGCGCCGCTTCGCGCGCTTACTCCGATGGCCAAACGGCCGACAATCTGTACTATGCCATCTACACCCGCACCGTAGAAGGCACCGACACGACGTTCACCCTCACCGAAACCAACGTAGGTGGTACGGCACTGAGCGCCAACAAGCCCTACACCTTCAACAACGAGGCTAAGCCCAAGACCACCGTCAGCATCCGCGTGGCCACCGGCCAAGACTACACCGTTCTTTTCTTCGGTGCAGCCGACAACGCCCCCTACAAGTTCAGCCCGCGTGACAAAACCATCACCGTGGACTACGAAAACGCTCTTTGCAACGACGAGAGCCGCGACGCATTCTATGCTCGCTACGACTTCACCGCTGCCAAGACCAACCCCACCTTCACTGTGACGCTGCGTCGCCCCTTCGCCCAAATCAACGTGGGCACCAAGTGGGACGACTGGAACGTAGCCGCCAAACACAGCATGACTCCTGCCAAGACCAGCTTCAAGGTTTACGACGCCTACCACACTCTGGATATGATTTCAGGTGCTGTTAGCGACAAATCCGACGAAACTTTCGAATTGGCAGCTCTGCCCAGCGGCGAAGTGTTCCCGAAACTCAAAGATGATGGTACCTCCGACTACGCTTATCTGTCGATGAACTACGTGCTCGCACCTCAAAGCAACGACGCTAACTATAGCGGCGAAAACTTCAAGGTTGAGTTCGCCACCGACACCTATGCTGCCTCCGGCGACTCTTGGGTAATTGAGAACGTGCCCTTCCATCGCAACCACCGCACAAACATCTTCGGTGACGGTATGCTGACCTTCACCCAGACTGTGAACGTGGAAATCGACCCGGCTTACGATCTCGACGACTACAACTATTCGCCTTATGCACAATTCGTGGCATGGACTGCTCGCACCACTGCTGATGCTACTCTGGAGCTGATGGGCGACATCGAATATGCTTCGAAGATCACGCTGAGCAACACCGGCACCTCAACGCTGAAACTCAACGGCCACACCGTCACCTTCACCAGCGAATCGCTCACCGGCTTTGCCGCTGAAGGCACTCTGAAGATTGTAGGCCCCGGCACGATCATCACCAAGGGCGGCACGGCCATCGAAGCTGCCGGCAACGTAACTCTTGAAAACGTTACCGTCAAGATCGACAACGCTTCGTCGACCAAGGCTGCTCTGACCACCAAGAATAGCGGCACGATCACCATCACCGGTGACAACGGCTACTATCAGCCCGCACAGCCCACAACGGCCGTAGTTGCCACCGCAGCCACAGCCACAATTGAGGGCGGTGTATTCGAATCATGGAATCCTGCATCGAAACTTGCCGCAGGTCTGACCACCACCACCTTCGAGAAGGATGGCAAGACTTGCTATCGCGTAGTTGCCGCAGGTAACTAATCCGATGTGCACACTTACACAAAAATATCTTTCACACAACACAATCAATTTTCTAAAGTACTAACATAGGTATGAAAACATTCAAAAAAATTGCTGCCGCCCTCTCTATGGCTGCAGTGATGATGGCCTTCAGTGCTTGCAGCAGCGAAGATAGCAATCTTCCTACCGACGAGCAGGCCGATGGCACAGCCACTTTCACCTTCAACTGCATAGCCCCGGGTTCTGCTAACTCCGGCGCCACCTCACGTGCTTATTCCGACGGTCAGAAAGCCGATGACCTCTACTACGCCCTCTACACCATGGGCGGCACCGACGGCACCACACCTACTCTGGTGGAAACCAACGTTGCCGGCTCAAGCGAGTATGTGGCCAAGGCCTACACCTTCGACAGCAGCGCACGCCCCAAAACAACCGTAGAGCTTAAGCTCGCCATGGGTCAGAAGTACACCCTTCTCTTCTTTGGCATGGCTCCCAACGCTCCCTACACCTTCGATCCCTCGGATGGCACAATCACCGTGGACTACGACGATGCAAAGTGTAACGACGAAAATCGCGACGCTTTCTACACCAAGCTCACCTTCACTGCCACCAAGGCCAACACCACCATCTCCGCTATCCTGCACCGTCCGTTTGCACAGGTTAACGTAGGTACTGCCAAGCAGGACTTCAACTTTGCAAAACGCCAGGGCATGGAGCCTTCACAGTCTAAGTTCATCGTCAAAGGCGCCTACTCCACCCTCGATATGTTCAGCGGTGATGTCAGCAACCCCGTTGACGTGACCTACGACCTGGCCGCTCTGCCCGATGCAGCAACCGAAGTGTTCCCCGTGCAATATTCCGAAGGTCACTCCTACTTCCGTTACCTGGCCATGAACTATGTGCTGGTTAACACCAAGGAGAACTTCGACTGCGAATTTGCAGCCGACACTTATGGCACCGACACTTGGGTGATCGAAAACGTGCCCATGCAGCGCAACCACCGCACCAACATCTACGGCGGCGGCAGCTTTGGCCCGGACACCGATCCCACCATTGGTCCCGACGATCCTGAATACGATCCCGAACACCCCGGATTGGTAGACCCCGACGATCCCAACCAGGAAGATCCCAGCGATCCCGGTAACACCGATCCCGAGAACGACCCCGATCCCGACGATCCCACTCAAGATCCTTTCCCCTACAACCCCGACGAACCTACCCCCGGTTTGCTCTCGTTCTTCCAGAACTTTGTAGTGGAAATCGACCCGAACTATCTCGATCCCACCTACGAGGTTGAAGTGGACTACGCTCACTAATTTCCTCGTTCACACTTCTTTGAAATCGGCTGCCGCCCCAAAGGCGGGCGGCAGCCTTTTTCGCTTTTTAATCCATCGTGGAGACAAAAATCACGTTACACAAGGTCTTATTAAATAACAAAATGTCAATGAAACCCTTCATCCAAATTTCAGCAGCTTTGGCCCTGGCCGCCATCGCCACCGCTTTCACTGCCTGCAGCAGCGAAGAGTTCGGCGACTCAGCCTCCGCAGACAGCGCCGACGGCTCGGTGATGACATTCACCTGCCAAGCTCCGGCTCTGCAAACAGCCACCACGCGCGCCTATTCAGATGGACAGAAGGCCGACAATCTCTACTACGCAGTCTACGCTCTCTCAGGAGACGATAACTCCACGCCCACACTTGTAGAAACCAACTGGCCCGGCACTGCCCTCAGCGCCAACAAACCATATACGTTTAACAACGAAGCCCGCCCGAAAGCCTCGGTGAACATCCGTGTGGCCATCGGACAGACCTACACCGTGCTCTTCTTGGGTATGCCCGACGGAGCGCCCTACACCTTCAACCCGCGCCAAGGCACCATGACGGTGGACTACGAAGGCGCAACCTGCAACGATGAACTTCGCGACGCATTCTACGCCGCCGAAACTTTCACCGCCACCAAATCGTCGCTTCCGCGCGAGGTGACACTGCATCGCCCGTTTGCTCAAGTGAACGTCGGCACCGCCTGGGCCGACTGGCAGCTTGCGGCCAAACATAGCCACACTCCGCAGCAATCCACATTCAGCGTGGAGGGTGCCTACTCTACTTTGAATATGTTTAACGGCGAAGTCTCCGACGAGGTGACCGCCACATTTGCTCTGGCCGACCTTCCCGACGGCTCGGAGACATTCCCCAAACTCAACGCTGAAGGCACGAGCGACTACGCCTACCTGTCGATGAACTACGTGCTTGTCAACGAAGCTAAAAAAGACTTTACGTGCACCTTCGCAACGGACAACTTCGACGCCGGAAGCACTTGGACGATTGAGAATGTGCCCATGCAGCGCAATCACCGCACCAACATCTTCGGTGATGCCATGCTCACCGTAGCCACGAAGGTCAACGTGGAGATTGATCCGGAATATGACCTCGACGACTACAATTTCGGCCCCTATGAGCAGCTTCAGGCCATTGCCGCCAAAGGCGAAGGCACGCTCAATCTTGCCGGCGACATCGTCCTTGAGCACCACCTCACCTGCCAAGGCTCCGGCGACCAAGTTATGACCATCAACCTTCTGGGTCACACCATAAAGATGAACAATGAGGACTATGACATCGACCCGCTGATTATCAACGGCGGCACCGTCGTCCTCAACGGCCCCGGCGAAATTGATGCCGGCGACGGCCGCGACCACACCATAGCCCGCGTCTACGGCGACGGCACGCTGATTGTCAACGGCGGCACCTACTACAACGGTGTCTACGCCGGCACGCTCCACCAGTCGCTCTTCGACCAAGTGAGCAAGACGGCCACCGTTATCCTCAACGACGGCATCTTCTCCACACCTATGAACCCCGCAGAGTGTGGCTGGATTTTCGCCTACCCCAAAGGCTACAACAATTGCCACGCCTATGGCGGCTATTACCTCAACTACGACCCGCGCATCGGCGTTGACCACCAGCACAGCGGCACCGCAAGCCTCTATGAATACGGCAACTTCGTGCCCGACGGCTACAACGTGATCAAGACCACCGACAACGCCGGCCTCACCTGGTATAAGGTTGAAAAACCCTAACTTATGACAAACCGATTAATAGTTTGATATCTTATGATGCCGGGGCGCTGAGTCTGCGAAGATATGGAGCCTCGGTCAGGCGATAATATTGTTCAAAAGCAACGAAGAAATTAGGCTGTGAAGCCTGTGTTCAAGCAAAAAATATGGACCCTGCACCCTTGATTGGGGCAGAGTCCATGTTTTTTTTGCGCGGGCGGAGCCGCGAGATTACTTGCTGATGAGGTTGTGGCCGGTCATCTCGGCGGGCTGGGGCAGGCCCATGATGCCGAGGATGGTGGGAGCCACGTCGGCGAGCTTGCCGTCGGCCACGTGGGCGGCGGTGTTGGCCGACACGTAGATGCAGGGCACGGGGTTGAGCGAGTGAGCCGTGTTGGGGGTTCCGTCGGCGTTGATGGCGTTGTCGGCGTTGCCGTGGTCGGCAATGATGATGGCCTCATAGCCGGCAGCCTTGGCGGCTTCGATGGTGGATTGCAGACACTTGTCGACGGCCACCACAGCCTTTTCGATGGCTTCGTAGACGCCGGTGTGGCCCACCATGTCGCCGTTGGCGTAGTTGACCACGATGAAGTCGTATTTTTCGGAGCGGATGGCTTCGGTGAGCTTGTCGCAGACTTCAAAGGCGCTCATTTCGGGCTTGAGGTCGTAGGTTGCCACTTTGGGCGAAGCCACCAGGATGCGATGTAATAAAAATGCAGCATAGCTATAGGCTTTGTAGCCAAATCCGCCGCAAAGCCCGCACCAATTGCTTCCAAAGGCTTTTTATATTTACCCGCCCTTTCCGCAAGGTCTGTAACGGCACCTATGGCAAGCACCGCACAAAAGGAAAGACGAAAGCCCGCATCAAACAACAGGTATGGGCTGTAAAGCAGTAAAATGCAACACGATAAAGCCGCCGAGCTTATTATATCGTAATCATAAAGCAAGCATTTGCCCGCCAACATAATATAAAACATCATAACCGCTCTTACACCCGAAACGCT
>CAZJWM010000022.1:0-23002 GCA_964549975.1 uncultured Bacteroides sp.
CCATTTCTGCGGAAACTTCGCCGGTGTAAGCGCCCTTCACGTGGTCGGCACAGTTTTCAGCGCCGAGGCCCAGTTTAGTGCTGTCGATCACTGCGGCAACCGATGCCAAGTGGGTGAAAGGAGTGCAAATCACCACGTCGCACTTGGGCTGACGAGCAGCCAGAGCGTCGTTCACGTCCTTAGCCAGAGCCACACCTGCTGCGAGGGTGGTGTTCATTTTCCAGTTGCCGGCTACAATTTTCTTTCTCATACTGTTGGTTTTGAATTGTATTTAGAGTTTATTCGTTTTCTTGGTGCAAAATTACGCATAATTATTCGTATATGCAAAATCATTCGCGTCAATGAAGCGGCTCAATGTGCACGTTGGTGACGGTCGGATGGTCAAACAGGGCTGCCACGGCGCGCTCCACGGCCGTGGCTATGTCGTGGCCGGCCGTCACGGTGATGTCGGGGTTGACTCTCACGTGCACGTCAACGATGTAGGCGTGGCCGTTGCGCCGCGTGCAGAGTCGGTGGAAATTTTCCACGCCCTCCACCGACGAGATTGCCGCGGCAATGCGCGCCACCTCCCCATCGGGCAGCGACCGCTCAAGCAGTTCGTTGACCGACGGCATGGCTATGTGCACGGCCGAAGTGAGGATAAACGCCGCAATCACCAGCGACACCACCGGATCGAGCAGCCTCCATTGCGCCCCAAGGGCAAAGGCCGCGCTCACGCCAATCAGTGTGGCCACCGACGAAAATGCGTCGCTGCGATGATGCCACGCGTTGGCCAGCAGCGCCGGCGAGTTGACGGCGCGCGCCACTCGCCGCGTGTAGCGATAGAGCCACTCTTTGCTCACAATCGACAGCGCCGCCACGGCAATCGTGGCCGCCGCCGGGCGCGCCAGTTCGTGGCCCGACAGAGCATAGACAATCCTGTGGTAGGCCTCGGCGCCAATGCCCACGGCCACCACCATCAGCGCCACCGCAATCAGCAGCGACGCCAGGGTCTCAAATTTGCCGTGGCCATAGGGGTGCGTAGCGTCGGCTCGCTGATAGGCTATCCCCACGAATATCAACACGATGATATCCGTGGCAAAGTCGCTCAGCGAATGCACGCCGTCGGCCACCAGCGCTTGGCTGTGGCCCACCAGACCAATCACAATCTTCAGCACCATGAGAACGGCGTTCACCTGGAAACCAATCCACGTGGCTCGTCTCACGGCCAATAGTCCTTCGTCGGTTTTCACGCCACAAATTTACACATTTTTTCTTTCATTGGCTTGCTGATTTCCAAAGAAAATGCTACCTTTGTGCATGTTTACCAAATATCTATTACGCATGTCGCTGATGGCCGCCGCAGCTGCCATGCTCCCCGTTGCGGCTCCGGCGCAAACACGTCAGCAGTGTTTGGATTTTCTCTACAGCTATCTGCCGTTGCCCGACAGTGTGGACCAATCCACGCAATTCATGGAAGAAAACGTCGACTACGCCCTGCGCGCCAGAAGCGAAATGGCTTGGGGCGAGAAGGTGCCTTTGCGCGAATTTATGCACTTCGTGCTGCCCATGCGCGTCAACAACGAATGGCTCGACGGCTGTCGCCCCGTGTTCTACGAGGAGCTGCGGCCGCGTCTGCAGGGGCTGAGCATGCAAGAGGCAATCCTTGAGGTAAACCACTGGTGTCACGAAAAAGCCACCTACCAGCCCAGCGACGGCCGCACCCACTCGCCGCTGATGACCGTCTACACCCATCTGGGTCGCTGCGGCGAGGAGAGCACCTTCACCGTGGCAGCCCTCCGCGCCGTGGGCATCCCCGCTCGCCAAGTCTACACCCCACGCTGGGCCCACACCGACGACAACCACGCCTGGGTGGAAGCCTGGGCCGACGGCCGCTGGCACTTCCTCGGCGCCTGCGAACCGGAGCCGGTGCTCGACCTCGGCTGGTTTAACTCCGCAGCCGCTCGCGGAATGTTGATGAACACCCGCGTGATGGGCCGGTACGACGGCCCCGAAGAGGTGCTCCTCGCCACAGACCAATACGTCGACATCAACGTCACGTCAAACTATGCCCCCGTGGGCACGGTGCGCGCCAACGTGGTCCACGCCGACGGCTCCCCGGCCGGAGATGCCATCGTGAGCTTCCGCCTATATAATTATGGTGAATTCTACCCCATAGCCACCAAGCAAGCCGACTCTCGCGGCCAAGCCACCCTCTCCTGCGGATTGGGCGACCTGCTGGTGTGGGCCTCCGACCCCACCACCGGCCAATTCGGCCTCCACAAAGCCAATGCAGCCACGGCCGACTCCGTGGTGACCATCACTCTGGGCGAACTTCCCGCCCAAGGCTTCGACATCGACATCATCCCCCCGGCTCCCGGCGGCTCCACCCCTGAAGTCACCGCCGCTCAAGCCGCCGAAAACGACCGCCGCAAGGCCCGCGAAGACTCCATACGCACGGCCGTGCCATTCCACCACGACGTCATCACGCGCTTCCTCGCCTCCGTGGCCCCCGAAGACTCGGCCCGTGCCCGCGCACTGGTGGCCTCGCTCTCCGACAAAGACCGCACCGACGTCAGCGAGCAAGTGCTCCGCGACCATCTCACCGCCCCGGTGGTGGATTCGTCCCTCTACGTCGACTACGTGCTCTGTCCGCGCGTGGCCCGCGAAGAGCTCACCCCCTATCGCCAATATCTCCGCTCGGTGCTCCCCATGGAGCGCTACGCCGCCGACCCGCAAGGCTGGGTCAAATGGGTCTCCGACAGCATCCGCATCATCCCCGACTGGTATCCCTCGTCGCTCACCCTCAGCCCGCGCGCCGTGTGGCAAAATCGCTATGCCAACGCCGCCTCACGCGCCATCTTCTTCGTAGCCTCGGCCCGCGCTATGGGCATCCCGGCGCGCATCGACCCCGTCACCGGCAAAAGCCAATGGGCTGACGCCTCGTCACGCTGGCACGACACCGGATTCGAAGCCACCCTCGGCGAAACCCCGCGCCAAGGCTCGCTGCAACTCACCTACCAACCCGTGGGCCGCATCGACAATCCTAAATACTACGTCCACTTCTCGCTGACGCAAATCCTCCCCGACGGCTCTACCCGCCTGATGGAATATCCCGACGAAGCCACCTGGACCGACCTCTTCAGCCATCCCGCCACGCTCGACGCCGGCCGCTATATGCTCGTCAGCGGCCAACGCATGGCCTCCGGCGCAGTGCTCGCCCACGTGGAATTTCTCACCGTCAGCCCCGACTCGCTCACCACCGCCCCGCTCACCATCCGCCAAGACGGCCAAGGCGTGCAAGTCATCGGCGCATTCAACGCCGAAAACCTCTACCTGCCCCAAGGCAGCTCTGCCCCCACGTCGCTGCTCTCCACGGCCGGACGCGGATTCTACGTCGTGGGCCTCATCAACCCCAACCATGAACCCTCGGCCCACGTGCTCAACGACCTCATAGCCGAAGCCCCCGCCCTCGAACAATGGGGCCGCTCCATCATCATGCTCTTCGACTCCGAAGACGCCCTCAGCCGCTTCGACAGCCAACGCTTCCCCGGCCTCCCATCAACCCTCTCCTTCGGCTCCGACATCGACGGCACAATTGCCCGCTCACTCACCGAAGAACTCCGCCTGGCCCCAACCGACCGACCAATCATAGCCGTGGTCGACTCGTTCAACCGAGTGGTCTACGTGGTGCAAGGCTACACCATAGGCCTGGGCAACCAACTCCTCGACATAATTCAGAAACTCCCGCAATAAACTCCTTCTCCTCTCTCCTCCCCACCCCTAAATCCACAAAACACAAAACACGAAATACAGATAATAACAAAAACACAGTAATACATACATCATGACACAGCCAACCCTGAAACACGTGATAGCGGCCACAGCGGCCCTATCGCTCACTGCTTGCGTAGACAGCAAGTATGACCTGTCGGACATCGACACCACCACACGAATCGACGTCGACAACCTCACTCTGCCCGTCAACATGAACCCCGTGCGGCTAAGCTCCGTGCTCGACCTCCACGACGGGAGCATCATCCGCGAAGAAGACGGCCAATACGTCATTCTCCGCTCCGGCACATTCTCCAGCGAGGCCATCAACATCCGCGCCATCGACGCCGCCGCATCCCCCACAGAGCGCATCGACGCCCAATCCACGCTCACGGCCGACAAGCAAGGCATCATCACCCTCAGCGAAGTGCCCCACCAATTCAACTACTCCTATTCCAACGTCGACGAATATATCCTCGCCATCGACCAAGCAAACACCGACCTGACCATGAGCATCCAACTCGGCTGCTCAGGCGGCCCCGCCACCTACACCAACGTCAGCCTGCAAATGCCCCGCGGACTCAGCGGCACCACCTCCCTGGGCACCTACAACTCCTCAACCGGCATCATCACCATTGCCAACGCCTATGCCCCCACCGGCGTAATCGACGTTGACTTCCACGTCTCCGCCATCGACATCGCCAAGTCAACCGCTCAATTCGATACCGACGCCCGCACATTCACCTACTCCGACTGCCTCTCGCTCATCGGCGGCAAAGTTGCCCCCACAGCCTCCGTAGGCCAAAACGTCGACACCTGGATTCAATTCTCATTCTCCCGACTCAAAGTCAACTCCCTCTCCGGCGAAATCTACTACGACATCAAAGACCTCGCCGCCGAAGAAGTAGACTTCGACGACATCCCCGACGCCCTCAACCAAGACGACACCCACCTCTCCATAGCCAATCCCCAAATCTACATCAGCGTCGAAAATCCCCTGGCCCACTACGGCCTCTCAGCCTCCACCGGCCTGCGCCTCTGGCAGGTGCGCAACGGAGAACGCTCCGGCTCCGTAGCCCTCGAATCGCCCTTCACCGTGGGCGCCGTCGCCGGCGTGCAAACCTTCTGCCTCACCCCCAAAGAGCCCACCTACAAAAAATGGCTCTCCTCCACCCTGCAAACCGTCAACTTCCCCTCGCTGGGCGACATTGCCTACGGCGACGGCCTGCCCCAAAGCATGGTCTTCGACTTCGTCAACCCCCGCATGAACAGCGCCCACGTCAGCGGTTTCCTGCTCGGACAAAACCTCGGCAAAGTCACCGGCTCCTACACATTCTACGCACCCCTGGCCCTCGACCCAAAATCGCAAATCGTCTACTCCGAAGATGAAACCGGATGGGCCGCCGACGTTGAAGACCTCACCGTCACCTCCATCACCATCACCGCCAACGTAGACAACCAGCTCCCCGTGGGCGCCGTCTTCAAAGCATGGCCTCTGGATGAACAGGGCAACATCATGCCCGGAGTCACCGTGGAAGGCGCACAACTCAGCCCCGGCAGCCAAGACGTTGAAATCCACATCACCGGCAACATCCACGGCCTCGACGGCGTGCGCTACACGGCCACTGTCACCCCCGACGACTCATCCCAAGTCCTCGCCCCCGGAATGACCCTCACCGCCACCAACATCAAAGTCAGCGTCAGCGGCTACTACCAAACCGTCCTCTAACCCACCCCAAACTCCGAAAAAACACAATGAAACTCAACATACTCGCAGCCGCCGCAATCCTTGCCGCCGCTGCCATCCCCTCAATAGCCGTCGCCCAAAGCCGCTCGGCCTACTTCACCGACAACTACACCTACCGATTCCAACTCAACCCCGCATTTGCCCCCGAAGACAACTTCGTCAGCATGCCCGGCATCGGCAACCTCAACCTCGGCCTCAACGGCAACGTCAACCTCAAAGAATTCATCTACAACGTCAACACAACCGACGGCTCCCGCACCGCCACCTTCATGCACCCCTCGGTTGACGCCTCCACATTCATCTCCGGCATCAAAGACCACAACCGCACCGGCCTCAACACCCGCATCGGCGTCCTCGCCGGCGGCTTCCACGCCTTTGGCGGCTACAACACCATCAGCCTCAACGCCGTGGCCAACGCCCAAATCCGCGCCCCTCGCGCCATCTTCTCATTCCTCAAAGAAGGCGTCAAAAACCAAACATACGACATCACCAACTTCGACATCCACGCCGACACCTACGCCGAAATAGCCCTCACCCACTCTCGCGACATCAACCGGCAATGGCGCGTAGGCGCTGCCGTCAAACTCCTCCTCGGATTCGGCAACCTCGACCTCAACCTCCACCAAGCCACCCTCTCCCTCACCGACGACAACTGGACTGCACAAACCAGCGCCGACGTCCACGCCAACTACAAACAACTCGCCTACAAGACCACCACCAACCGCTACACCGGCAACGTCTACATCAACGACGTAGACTTCCCCGGCTACACTGGCGTGAACGGCCTCGGCCTCGCATTCGACCTCGGCGCCCAATTCACCCTCAACCCCTCATGGCAATTCTCCGCCGCCGTCACCGACCTCGGTTTCATCACTTGGTATGACGACATGGTAGCCTCAACAAACGGCACCCACACATTCGCCTCCGACGACTACGTCATCGACACCAAAGACTTCGACGACACCTGGCAACCAATCCGCGACCAACTCACCACCCTCTACGAACTCTACGACCAAGGCAACCAAGGCTCGCGCACACGCGCCCTGGCCGCCACCATCAACCTCGGCGCCCAATTCACCCTCCCCTCCTACCGCGCCCTCTCCTTCGGCCTGCTCAACACCACCCGCATCTACGGCCGACTCTCATCCACCGACTTCCGCCTGAGCGCCAACATCCGCCCCGTCAGCTGCTTCTCCGCCGCCATCAACTACGGCATCGGCACCTACGGCTCCGCCTTCGGCTGGATCCTCAACTACTCCAACACCGGCTTCAACTTCTTCCTCGGAATGGACAACACCCTCGGCCGACTCGCAAAACAAGGCGTTCCCCTCACCTCCAACGCCCAACTATCCCTGGGCATGAACTTCCCATTCTAAAAATTTCCCCGCAAAACACTTGCACATCTCCAAAATTTCGCGTAACTTTGCACACGCCTAAGGAGAGATGGCAGAGTGGTCGATTGCGGCGGTCTTGAAAACCGTTGAGGGTCACACCTCCGGGGGTTCGAATCCCTCTCTCTCCGCCAACAAAAGCTAAGTCCCCAAGGACTTAGCTTTTGTCATTTAAGAGCGAATGGCCCCCCCGGGTCCACTATCGCGAAGCGCTTGCGCACCAAGAAGAGCGGATGTTAGTTCGTTTTTGGCTCATTTATTTGTTTGTTTGGTTGTTTGTTTGTATATTTGTACTATAAAGGGTGGCGTATTTAGCAGCCGACCGCAACTTTTAGCAGCAAATAATGTTAATAGTTATCATTTTTGTTAGCCTAGTTTTTAATCGACTCATTATTATGGATTTAGCAATTATCCGCGAACTATCAGAAAATTACGCCGGCGGGCTTAAGAAGTTGGCAGCCGACGTTGGTATGTCGGAGACCAATTTGCATAGGTGCATGCGCACGAATAGGATGCAGGCCGACGACCTTGCTAAAATTGCGCGCGCGTTGCGCGTGTCGGTGTCAACTTTCTTCGAGGACGAGGAACCCAAAGCTGCACCCGCAATCTCTGCTGAGCCGTCGCCATCAGCGGGAGGCGAAGAAAAGACTTCGCTAATTCCGCTGATACACATCGACAGCGTGGGCGGCGTATTTTCAAATAATGAGCTAATGGTTAGCGAGCAGTATGTTGAACGCATGGTGCCATTCCCCGACGTGCGCCAAGGCGACTTTGCAATCCATCAGACCGGCGACTCTATGGCTCCGACCATCCCATCGGGCGCTATCATCCAGCTGCGCATCGTTCAGAATTGGCAGGAGTATTTTGGTTACGGCGAAGTCTTTGTGCTGGTTCTTGATGACGGCCGGCGCATAACCAAGCAAATTGTCCGCTGCGATGCTGACCCACGGAACTACGTCACATGCCGCTCGTTTAATCCCGACCGCTCTGACGAGGACTTGCCGCGCAACTTGATTCGAGCCGTTTTTAGAGTAGTCAACGTACTCATTCCGATGGCCCAGTGACCTCTCTGTGTACCCATCCTCTTACCTCCTCCAGATTACCCTACTGAAGATCAATAAATTACAACATTCCACCATTTTGCGGTGGAAAAACCTATGTGGCTCGCGGCGCAATCAGGGCTCGTTGCGTCGGTCGGGCCTCAGTCTAATGAGCCTATGAGATATCTGTAAATGTACCATTCAATGAAATCACTTTTTGGCCGTTTGGCCCTGTCGGCGTTGTGTGTGTGGCCGTCGGCAGCGATGGCGGTTCCGGCTTTTCCGGGCCTAATCACCGTGAAACAGCCCGACGGCACCGCCCTGCAGGTGCGCATGGTGGGCGATGAATATGGCCACTATTTCCTCACGCCCGACGGCGTGGCGGTGGTGGCCGACGGCAAGCGCTATTGCTATGCCCGCATTGACGGCGCCGAGGCGGTGAGCACCGCCGTTGAGGCCCACGATGCCGCCCAGCGTTCAGCCTCCGAGCAGGCCCTCATCTCCGAAATCAACACTGCCGACGTCACGGCTGCCCTGGGTCGCCGCCGCGTGGCCGCCAAGCGCGCCATTGCGCAGAGCGGTTTGGGCGTCAGTTCCACGTTTGTCAACACCGGGTCGGTGAAGGTGTTGGTGATTTTGGTGCAGTTTTCCGACGTGGACTTCTGCACCGCCGACGGCAACACCTATTTCACCAACATGCTCAATCAGGAAGGGTTCAGCCAGGATGGCTGCACCGGCTCCGCTACCGACTATTTCCGCACGGCTTCCAATGGGCTGTTCACGCCGCAGTTTGACGTCTACGGCCCGGTGACTCTGCCGAATACCCGCGCCTACTATGGCGCTTCCGACACCAAGTCGGCCGAGATGGTCACCGATGCCGCCAAGCTTCTCGATTCGCAAATCAACTTCAAAGACTATGATGCCAACGGCGACGGATATGTCGACACGGTGTGTCTCTTCTTTGCCGGCGAGGGTGAAAACACCTCCGGAATCACCGACTACGTTTGGCCCCACCAGTGGACACTTTCCGGCGCCGGACTCAGTGCGCGCTACGACAGCACCCGCCTCAACAACTATATCTGCACCAACGAGGCAACCTCGTCGGGCGCCTGCGCCGGCATCGGCACATTCATCCACGAATTCAGCCACGCTCTGGGATTGCCCGACCTCTATTCCGGCGACATCAACACCACGCCCGGCTATTTCGACGTGATGGACTGGGGCTGCTATCTCAACAGCGGCCACACGCCGCCAACCTACAGCTCCTTTGAGCGCAACGGCATGAAATGGAACTCCCCGCAGGTGCTCTCCACAGCAGCCGCTGAAGTGGAGCTGCAGCCGCTTGACACCTCCGGAGCATGTTGCCTGATTCCCACCTCGAGCAACAACGAATTTTTCCTTCTGGAAAACCGCCAGCTGCAAGGCTGGGACCGCTATCTGCCCAACCACGGCCTGCTGGTTTGGCATATAGACTATGACTACGACCACTCCTCGGGCATCAACAGCGACGCCTCCCACGGCAACATCGACATCGTGGAAGCCAACTGCACGCCCAACCGCTCCGACAAGTCGGTGCAGGCCGGATACACCTTCCCCGGCACAACCGGCCTGACCGACTTCACCGCCACGACCACGCCCGCGCTGACCACCTGGGCCGGCACCGCCATCAACATCCCCATCACATCCATCAGCGAAAATGGCACGGTGATCTCCTTCGACGTGAGCGGCGGTTTCCCCATCAAGCGGCAAACCGTTGAGGCCACCGACGCCACCGCCGTCAGCTCCACCGGATTCACCGCCAACTGGGGCGCACTCTCCACGGCCACAGGCTATTATCTCACCCTGAAAGAGGGCTCCTCCAACGAAGAAATCGAAACCGCCGCATTTGGCAGCGGCACGTCGGTGGCCATCCCCTACAGCTGGTATAAATCCTTCTCGGCAAGCAAATATTACAGCACCGAGGGCTTCTACGGCGAAGCCTCGCCCTCGCTGAAAATGGAGACAAACGGCAACTTCGTGCGCACACGCACCTACACGGCCGACGTCACCGAAATCTCCTTCTGGATTCGCGGCTATCAAAATCGCGATGAAGACGCCCTGCTCGTGGAGGGCAACGTTGACGACGAGTGGGTGGAGATTGCCACCATCAATCCGCTGCCCACCACCGGCGAAGTGCGCACCCTGAGCAACATCCCCGCCGGAGTGAAGCAGGTGCGTTTCACCGCCCAACTCAACGGCTATGCCGGCACCATCGCCTTCGACGATGCCGTGATCACCGCCGGCGGAATGCCCATAGTCGACGGTTACAATCAGTTGGCCGTGGGCAACGTCACCTCAAAGACCATCACCGGACTAACCCCCGGCATGACCTATAAATATACCCTCACCGCCACCGACGTCCAAGGCCACTCCACGGCCAAAGCCTCCAACGGCGTGACCGTGACGCTGCCCGACGACGGCTCCACCGTCGAGCCCGAAACGCCCACGGCCGACTATGGCGTGCCCTCGGGCAACTACTATGCCGACAACTATCTCACCGCAGTGAGCATCACGCCCTCAAATGGCGACGCCTTCGAGCAGACCTGGCAGGCTCACCCCGGCAGTGTCTACAATCGCTTGGGCTATATTGCCACGGCTCGCCCCGGCGACCAAATTGCCCTGCATCTCACCGCCAACAGCCTCAGCTCCGACACTCAGAGCGTGTGGGAAGACATGCGCTATTGCTGCGCGTATATCTACACCGACTGGGATTGCGACTACACCCTCGACCTCAATGAGCAATACGGCGAAGAATATCCCGCGGCCAACGTGATTGCCAACTATGCCACCGTGATGGATATCAACCACACGCTGACGGTGCCCGACGATGCCGCCGAAGGGGTCTCCACAGTGCGCATCATCTATCAAAACGCATGGACTCCGCTCAACGACGGCGCCTGCTCCACCAACCTGGAGAAGGGCATAGCCTACGACTTCATCGTCGACGTGAGCAAGACCACGAGCCTCAACAACGCCGACGCCGACGCCATCGGCTCCGGCCAATACTTCGACCTGCAGGGCCGCCGCGTGGCCTCGCCCGAGCGCGGCCTCTACATTGAGCGCACCCCCTCGGGCCGCGTGGCCAAGCGCCTGATTCGCTAACCCATTCGCTTAGACGCAAAAAAGTACCCCTCGGCGATCTCCTCACGGAGACACGCCGAGGGGATTTGGCGTTTATAAGTTAAACATTAAATATTAAACAATTTCAGAATTTGAGTCGGAAGAGAGTGGCCGTGGCTTGGGCGGCAATGCCCTCGCGGCGGCCGGTGAAGCCGAGGCGTTCGGTGGTGGTGGCTTTCACGCTCACGCAGTTGAGACTGACACCAAGGTCGTCGGCCACGTTTTGTCGCATCTGCTCGATGTAGGGGAGCAGTTTGGGGGCTTGCGCAATGATGGTGACGTCGACGTTGCCTGGGACGTAGCCCTGCTCCTTGACTAGCTCCACCACGCGGCAGAGCAGCCGGCGAGAGTCAGCGCCCTTGTAGGCGGGGTCGGTGTCGGGAAAATGGTAGCCGATGTCGCGCAGGGCCATAGCGCCGAGCATTGCGTCGCAGAGGGCGTGGAGGGCCACGTCGGCGTCGCTATGTCCAAGCAGACCGCGCTCGCAGGGCACTTTCACGCCGCAGAGCCAAAGGTCGCGACCTTCGGCAAAGGCGTGCACGTCGAAGCCGTTGCCCATGCGCACGGGCAGTATCATCTGTGAGTTTGAGCTCATCGTTTTTTGCCAAAGAGGTCTTTCAATCCGTCCATATCAAACGTGAGCGAGAAGCGCAACGTCTGGTCCAGAGGCGAGGAGGCGGCGGTGGCCACCACGTAGCTGGCGTCGAGACGGAGCACCTTCAGCGCAAAGCCGGCGCCCACGCCCAGATATTGGCGGTTGCCCTTGTCGGGGTGTTCGTAGTAGTAGCCGGCGCGAAGGAAGAATTGGTCGTTGTAGCTATATTCCGCACCGATGCTGAAACGAATCTCCTTGAGCTCTTCGGAGAAGCCGCCGGGGGCATCGGAGAAGCTCTTGAAAATGCCGGAGATGGAGCTCATGTTTTTCCAGTCTTCCAGTGCGTCTTGATATTCTGTTTGGCCTTCGGCCGTGTCCATGTCGTAGTCGTTTTCGCGGGGCATGGTGGGCACGAGGATTTTGCTCACGTCGGCGTTGATGCTCAGCAGATGGTAGTCGGCCAGGGGGAATGTGAACGAGGTGCCCACGCGCAGCTGAGCGGGGAGAAATGCGGGGTTGGCGCCGTTGTCGTAGTTCACTTTCGAGCCGATGTTGCTCAGGTTCCAACCCAGCGACCATTGGCATTCGTTTTTGCCGATGACGGGATAGGTGGTGAAGTAGCCGTTGATGTCGGCGGCAAAGGCGCTGGCGCCCACGGTTTGGTCGCCGGCGGCGCTTTCGCTGAATCCCAAGTCGGAATAGATGTAGCGGAACACCACGCCCATGGAGTATTTCTCCGAGAGTTTGCGGCTGTAGCCCAGGTCGACGCTCATTTCGTAGGGGTTGATGGTGCCCACGGCGGTGTTGTCGGTGCCGCCGGTGGTCACTTCGCCCAGCGAGAAGTAGCGCAGCGAGGCGGAGATGGCTTGGTTGTCGCCGGAACCGAGTTTCCAATATCCTGCCACGTTGGCCAGGAAGATGTCGTTGACGAGTTTGCGCAGCCAGGGGGTGTAGCTGAGGCTCACACCGGCCGAGGAGTAGGCGAAGGCATATTTAGAGGAGTTCCAGAATTGCGAATTGCAGTCGGGGTCGGTGGCCACACCGAGGTCGCCCATCGACGCGCCGCGTGCGTCAGGCACGATGTCGAGGGAGTTGACACCGGTCTGCACGGGGTTGAATTGACTTGCCGACTCATAGTCGGAGGCGACGGCACCCAGAGCAACGGCGCTCATGGCGGCCGTTAGTATGACGGATTTTTTCAATAACATACCTAATTAACTCATTGGGGGGCCGATTTATTGTGTTAGCATGCCACTTTTTCTGCAAACGGCGGCCGTGAGGAAGTTTTCCACTATGGCGCGACCGTGGCGCGTGATGATGCTTTCGGGGTGGTATTGCACGCCGTAGATGGGCAATTGAGAGTGGCTCATCGACATCAGCAGCCCCTCTGGACTGAAGGCCGTGGGGCGCAGACAGCGTGGCAATGTGGCGGCATCAACGGCCCACGAATGGTAGTGGCCCACGACGATTGGCCCGTCGATGGAGCGATAGAGGGCGTCGGAGCTGTCCACGCGTTGGAGCGTCGAAGCGTGGCCGTGGAGCGGGTGGTCGAGGTTGATGAGCCTCGCGCCAAAGTGTTGAGCCAAAGCTTGATGGCCCAGACAGATGCCCAGCATCGGCGTGTGGCTCCGATGGCGCTCAATCAGCTCCATGAGTCCGCCGGCGGCCTCGGGCAGGTCGGGCCCCGGGGAGAGCACCATGGCGTCGTAGCGGCCCGGGGCGATGGCCCGGAGCTCGGGAGCGTCGTTGAGCATCACGTGGGGCTCCACCGACGGGAGTTGGCGCAGCAGCTCCACGATGTTGTAGACAAAGGAGTCGTGGTTGTCGACGATGAGAATTTGCATGCGGTGGCTAATTTTCTGCGAAGTTACGGATTTTTCGCATCATTTCCCGCAATAAAGTCGTAAATTTGTAGCTCGAAAACCAACAGATGAAAACCGACTTCGCCACACTGCAAACGCTCATGAACAGCCACGGCCACCGCCGTGAGCCGTTCGTCTTCGTGGTGGACTATGCCATGGAGCGTTGCCTGTTTTTGCCTCGGCCGCTTGAAGAGACGGGCCTTTTTTGGGCCACGGAGCATGCCTCAAACGCCCGGCCCGAGGCCGATTCCGGCGGGGCTGCGGCCGCTCTGCGCGTCATCTCGGCGCCCACGCCCGAGGAATATGAGCGAGCGTTTCAGACCATTGTGCGCGGCCTGCGCCACGGCGACAGCTTCCTGGCCAACCTCACCGGGCGAGCCGCCGTGGAGTGCAACCTCACGTTTGAGGAGGTTTTCGCTCGCGCGAGGGCGAAATATAAGTTGCTGCTGCCCGACGAATTTGTCTGCTTTTCGCCCGAAAGTTTCGTGAAAATCAGCGCCGGCCGCATCTACGCCTACCCGATGAAGGGCACCATCGACGCCACCGAGCCGCAAGCCCGAGAGCGCCTGCTGCAGAGCCCCAAAGAGCGCTGCGAACACAACACCATAGTCGACTTGCTGCGCAACGACCTGAGCCGCGTGGCCACCAACGTCTGCGTGAGCCGTTTTCGCTACGTGGAGAGCCTCTCCACTCAGCGCGGCCCGCTGCTCCAAACCAGCTCCGAAATCGTTGGCCAACTCCCTGCGGATTGGCCCTCACGCTTGGGCGACATCCTTGGCCAACTGCTTCCGGCAGGGTCAATTTGCGGCGCGCCGAAGCAGGCCACGTTGCGTCTGATTGACCAAGCCGAGAGGGCGCCACGCGGATGGTACACCGGAGTGTGGGGCTACTTCGACGGCCTCCGACTCGACTCCGCCGTGATGATTCGCTGCCTGCAACGCGGCGCCGACGGCCGCGTCTACTTCCACAGCGGAGGCGGCATCACGGTGAACAGCCTCCTACGTGACGAATACGCCGAACTCCTGCAAAAAATCTACCTTCCCATCCCATGACCGAGCCGCTTTTCATCGAAACGATGCGCGCCTGCAGCGGCCGCATCCTCAACGCCGACGAACACCTCCGGCGCATGGCCCGCACCATGCGCGAAGCCTACGGCCTCGACCTCGCCGATGACCCCATCGGCGCACTCACAGTGCCCCCCGAGGCCGACAAATGCCGCATGGTCTACGGCCGCACCATCGTGTCGGTGGAATTTTCCGCCTATCAGCCGCGCGAAATCCGCTCGCTCCGCCTGGTGGAGGCCCCCGACACCTTAGACTATCACCTGAAATATGCCGACCGCTCGGCCCTCAACGCCCTGCTGGAGCTGCGCGACGGCGCCGACGACATCCTCATAGTCCGTCGCGGCTGCATCACCGACACATCCTTCACCAACGTGGTGTTCGACGACGGCCACAGCCTCCTGACGCCCGCCGAACCCCTGCTGCCCGGCACCATGCGCGCCTCGTTGCTGGCCTCCGGCCTCATCCGCCCCGCGCGCATCACCCCCGCCGACCTCCCCCGCTTCCGCCACATCCACCTCATCAACGCCCTCCGCCCCCTCTCCCCCGACCCCTCCCCCTGCCACCTCCTGTAAAAATTTCGCCCTCGCCGGCCGCGATTCCGAAAAATAGTGCTAACTTTGTGGCAATCAAATGCCACCAAACAGTCAAAAAACCTACAATTAAACCTTTCGAAAAATCAAACTATAAACAAAAATAGAATGAAAAAGAGTTTATTATGCATTGCACTTGGCTCTATTTGCCTTGGAGCTGTCGCTCAGACCGTGGTCAAGGAATTCACAAGCGGAGCCGTGCCCAATCGCTTCATCCCCGGAGCATATATGAAAAACGGCGTGGCAGCGCTTTATACCTCGGATAATGAATACGGCTACGATGGGGTGAGAGAATACAAGGCCGAGATTTTTGACTTTGAGCTTAACCCACTGAAAACTTTCAGCTTCAAGACTCTGCAACCCTATACGGTGGTTGAATCACGCGCAACCACCGGCGACATTGTCAAGACCAAAGAGATTGAACGTGAAATTCGCTCCCTTTCGTCGCTTGCCGATGTCTCGGATATGGAGACCCGCAAAACCGATTTTGCGAACTATCTTTGTGACACTATGCAAGAATTCTACTATTCCGTTCGCGGAGACGTAATTAACAGTGCCACAATCGATGGCACAACCATCTATGTTCCGGTTCCTATTGCAGAAGATAGCTACTACGAATATTCGGAATACCTCAAATCCATTAAGGCATACTTGAAAGCCGACAACACCTACGGCTACATATACCAATATTCCATCACCGTGCCTAAATGCGATGGCGAGTGGGCCACCTCAACCACGCTCTCTGACGCTGTTAGCAATTTCTACACTCCACATTGCATTGATGTTTCTAATCTGAATGATTGGAACGGCGGTTTGTATCTTCCTTTCTCTCAAACGTTCTTCAACAATGATGAAAAGTTTGAATATGTCCGCTACATAGCAGAAATTGCTGCCGGCGACAGTGCAGATGGCCCTGAGTCAATTTGGTCCGGGGATGACGCCAAGAAAACGCTTTTTGGCATAACCGATTCCGACCGCGACGGCGATGGAGTTGAAGACTACAAATCCACCTACTGCGGCATTCACTATAAGGGGTTTGAAGTGGTTACGGAAGATGGATCAGTGCTGTACACTTTCGACACTC
Source organism: uncultured Bacteroides sp. (assembly GCA_964549975.1). Lineage (GTDB taxonomy): Bacteria > Bacteroidota > Bacteroidia > Bacteroidales > Muribaculaceae > UBA3263. Next base: position 16,286 of record CAZJWM010000022.1, read on the forward strand.
CGACCGCCAACACCAACTCAAGCATCGAATTCTACAAGTCGGATAACCACATCCTTGTAGAGTTATGGTATGTCTGGGAGGATGAAAGTGGAAATAATCACGGCGCTACACGCTTTTATCGCATAGACAAAGCAGCCGCTTCCGCGCCGATGCTTCTGCGCGAAGAAAACCACGTGACAGCTGCTCCCAATCCGGCGTCGCAGGGCACACCTATCGTCATGACGCTCCCCTCCGAAAGCTCCAAAGCACGCAGAGTGTCGGTGACATCACTCAATGGCGGAAAAGTTTACGACCAAACTGTAGCCCCCGGCGTTTCACAGGTATCCATCCCAACGTCAAATCTCTCTTCCGGAATGTATCTCTTCACGGTAACTGAAGATGGCCGCAAGATAGACACCTGCAAAATCCTCGTCAAATAAAGTATGCCTACGCCGTTGTGGGTCGGAGACTCGCAGCGTCTGCAAGCGACGCACAAGACACCGCGGCTCCCCGAGCCGCAACTCCGAAGCGAGCACCGACCTGCCAATTTTATTCAATTCGCATGCCATATTGAACAAAAAAGTACGAATTTTATTCAATACAGCGTTTCTATTGAATAAAAACGACAAAAAACACGGCTGCCCCCCTGCGCTCGGCCTCCTGCAAACAGCGCATTGCTGCGACCGGTGTAGGTCGCCCGCAGCTGCGGCTTGGGGGCCACCGCGTCTTGAAAGCGCCGCCGGTTTTTTACGTCTTTTAACCCATGATTAGCAATTATTAACTAAAATCGAAGGTAGGTGTGAGAATTTGTTTGTAAATTTGCGAGGATTTATGCAAGAGGGCAACCACCATGATTCCTCTCCTTGTCAATTCTTAAATCTACTTTTTAAACCAACATTTATCAACCATTAAATTCTACAGCAAAACAATGGCAAATTTCCTAACCAAACTTTTCGGCGGCTCTAAAAACGAAGTGGATGCTGCTCTCGACTCCTACGAAAAATACGTCGACAAAATGGTTCCCCTGAATAAAAAACTTGGCGATGGCGACTTCGGCGTCATGTCAAAATTGGCACCTTTATCGGCCAAAGCAGCCGAATTCTCCGATAAGTTGGACGAACTCGAAAAGGAGATGACAGCAGAGCAAACCGAGCGCTACAATCGCATACAGCGAAAGCTTGTCGACTCAATCTAACGGGTCGGGGCGGCTATTTGCGGGCCTCTTTGAATTTGGCTTGCATGGTGGGGTTGCCGTAGGTGAGCTTGCGGATGGTGAAGTCGTTTTCGGCCTTTTCGTTGGCGCTGATGAGCTTCTGGCGCGAGGCCTCGAAGAGCGCTTTGACTTTGCGCAGGTTGTCTGCTTGCTTCTCGGCGGCGGCTATCGCTTTGTCGATGCCCTCCAGGGCGTCGTCTTGCTTCTTCAGGTGGGCCTCCACGAGCTTGCCAAACTCCGTGACAAACTTGTCGCGGCGCTCCTCAAACTTGGTGACGTCGATGCTCTGCGCACGGGCTATGTCCAACTGTTGGCGTAGGTCGATGAGGTTGCGGGCTCCGCGCAGAGCGGCGCGGCTGAGCATCACAATCACGGCCATGAAAAACTGCGGACGTATGACGATCATCTTGTCGTAGCGAAACGACACGTCGACGATGCCCTCGTTGTAGAACTCGTTGTCGGCCTCCAGCGTGCTCACCAGCACGGCATATTCACACTCCTTCTCCCGTCGGTCTTTGTCAAGCTTGGCAAAGAAGTCTTCGTTGCGATGCTTCGTGGCCGTGAGGTCGGCCTCGTTTTTCATTTCAAACATGATGGAGATATACTCCTGCCCGTCGAGATAGTCGCGGAAGATGAAGTCGCCCTTGGTGCCGCCCACCGACGTGTCGTTGTCTTTCTCAAAATAGGCCGTTAGGAATTGGCCCTGACTGCGAGCGCGGTTAAACATGTTCTGGCAGTGTTGCTCAAGGGTTTCGCCCAGCATCTTGGTGGATAGGCGGCTCTTCAGGTCTTTGTAGCGCTCAATCTCCTCATCTTTGGCGCGGAGCAACAGAGCATTTTGCTCCTTGATTTCGTGCTCGCGATTTTGCGCGGCCGCCTTCTGCGACTCAATCTCCGAATTCAGCCTGATGATGGTCTGCTCCTTGTCGTTGAGAGCGTCTTTGCCGGCGCTGCGCGCCTTCTCCACTTCAAGCTTATTCTCCTCGCGCATGAGGCTGATTTTCGACTTCAGTTCGGCAATTTCGGCCTGCTGCTTGGCCGACGTGTCGGTCATCTGCTTGACCATGGCGGCATGAGCCTCGGCCATGTCGGCCTTCTTCTCCGCCTCAAAGTTGCTCAACCGAGCCTTCAGCTGCTCAATCTGCTTCTCCAGCTGAGCCATGTCGCCGGCCTTGTCGGCCAAACGCTTCTCATTTTCCTTCTCCAATTGCAAAGCCTTGGCACGGCCTTCGGCCTCAAATTGGCGCTGAATCTCCGCGGCGCGGCGATTGACTTCGGCGTCGAACTCTGAATTTTTCACCTGCTGCACCAGGGCGGCATAGTCGGTTTCATCAACCTGGAAAACGGTCTTACACTTTGGGCACGTTAATTGCATAAATCAAGCAGCGGAGAAGGAATGTTGGCCTCTCACACTGCAAATATAACACTTTTTTCGCGGCCTCGCAAACTCAAAAAAGCCGACGGCCCGCACAGGCCATCGGCTCCTTAAATCACATTATTTCCTTTAATGAAACTTACTTACTTTGTCGTCTGAATGGAGGTGGCAGGAGTTGCCTCCGAGGGTGCGGGAGCCCCTTCGGGACGAGCCATGGGCTTGCGGTCATCCTTGGGACCACGGCGCTTGCCCTGAGGTTCGCGGCCGGGCTGCTGAGGCTGCGGCTGCTCGAAAGAGAATGAGTTTTCGAGGAACTGCACATACTTCTTGTCGCCCAGAGTCTTCTTCACGCCTGCGAGGAAGTCGGTCTTGGCTTGGGCCATCTGAGCGGAATCGCCCTTGGCCTCCATCATAGCCTTCTGAGCCGTCTCGTGCAGAGTCTTCAGGTCGGCCTTCTGCGAATCCGACAGGCTGATGCCCTCAAACGGACACTTGCGGGGAGCCGGCTGCTGGCATTGAGGGCCACCCATTTCAGGGCCGCGGGGAGCGCGACACGTGTCCGACGGACATTCGCGGGGTTGCTGCTGATGTTGACGGCTGGCGCCGGTTTCGCCATCGGTGGCGAGGGCTTGGAAGCCTGCAATGCTGAGCACGCCAATGGCGAGCGACATAATCATTTTCTTCATAATCAAGAGAGCTTGTTTTGGGGGTTAATGTTTTTGCTTTACACTAACTAAGACGCCCAACTCCCCCAAAGGTTTAATCCCCCCCCAAAAAAATTCAGAGGCGGATGCCACGAACACGTGAATCGTAAAGTTCATTAAACCACATTTGCTTGAAGAGTGTGTTTACACGGTCTTCAGTCAACTTATTATAGAGTTCGAGCTTGTTCCATATCTGGAGTTGTTTTCGAATTACAATGCAAAGTTAATAACAATCTGTGCAGTGTTGCTGCATTACTCAGAGCTTAATTAGCAATCGATGCGCAAGGGCGTCAAACGAAATTTGTTTTTGTCCGTTACAGTATAATTCTCCTGTTGGTCTGAGACACCTTTGAGCCTCTATGTAATTATACAAGTCAACGAGGTCATAACGGAGGCGTTTTTCGTTCATATCCGGCTCTGCATCTTCGTCAATGTGCTCAAAAAGCGTTCCTATCGTAATATTTTGGGAACAATTCGCCACGTTCTGATTCAGTGCAGCAAGCTTATAATGGGCATCTAAGATGTAATAATTCGAAAGTATGCGGCGATTGTGAATAAGTTTATGCTGATCATTGATACTTGGATCTAAGAATATGACATCCACGGAAATGTTATAATCTCGGTTAATGCGTTTTTTTAGTTTATTTATAGCTGACGCAATTTTAGAGTTTGTCAAATTTGTTCTTGATCGACGTAATTCTTTTGCCTTATCTACATTGGTCAATAGTACACCAATTTGATAAATTGATGCAAATGTTTTAGGAAGAGTTGCATCAATAATTTCATATAGATTGGTTATTCCGAGATTTCGGCGATTGTCGTAACAATTTTCTTTTTCGTCAAAGTAATCATTTTCAAAGAGGTGAGCATCTATGATGAGCATTGAGTTTGAAGGACAGTCTTGAAACTTTCTAAATAAGTCTTTCCAAGACTTACCTTTCTCTCCTTCAACGTAAACACCTTTTGCTTGACCATGAGTTAAAGTTGTGTAATCCATTTCTGAAACAGACTGACAAATAACACCGTAGTCCTTTTGTATTTTTTGAGCATCCTTTGGATTGATATCCAACAGGAATATACCACAAGGCTTTTCCAACACCTTTTCGTGATTGCTGGTAATGCTATCTATATAATCACCTTTCGAATAATCTATTTTAATAGCTTCGTCAAGAATGAATAGCGGGTCTTCCATATCTAATGGTATATCAACATTTCCACTTACAAAGACCTCTCCGAGCTTCAAAATCATATCCTGCCAAACTTGCTTCTCTCTATCATAGCAAATATCAGCCAAGTTGTTTGATGTGGTAAATATTGTGACCATTACTTGCCCTCCTTCTCTTTACGAAGAATTTCCATATGCCATTTTGCGGATTCATCAAAGAACCCGTTGCCAAATTTATTCTCAAACCTACCAGACAGAGTATACTTCATATCGTAAGGAGTCCCATCGCTTGGGAAGTAGTAGACTTTGAATGGCTTGTCCGACGCATCCAGATGACTGTCAGCAGCAGTGAGCAATGTGTCAGGGTACCATATTGCTTGCGATGGAGCTGCCATAAGGACTTGCGAGCGACGTACCATATACTCTGAATGCGTCTCGATTACAAAGTTGAATCCGCTACATCTTGTCAATTGACTAAACAGGTCAGCCAATTTGCTCTGACGGGCCGGGTGGAGATTCTGCTCGGGTTCTTCAATTATAACAGTAGGATAGCAACCCGTTCTACCGGACTTTTTCATTTGCGTCGCCAAGCCAAACAGGAGGACCATCAACTGTATTGATCCGAGACCAAGCTGCGCCATGGGGAAACCGGTTTTGTCATTCTCATTCTCAAAGATTGTAACAGCTAACGCCTCATCTAATGCTACATTGATTTTATAATCATAACCAATTTCGAGCCACTGCATCCACTGACTAATAAAGCTATGTATGCGTTTTTCCTCCGCACAGTGAACTTTATAAGCCACAAATTCTGACAAGGTGGCCGATGTAAAATCAGAGTTATCACCTATGCGATAGAGTGTCTGCTGTTTGACGCCATGGGCCTGAAGATACACTAAATTAAGTTGTTGCAATGAGTTCTTTATACGCACTCGACAGTCTTCGATGTCCCGCAGATATCTTTCCGCGACACCACCATAGAGATTTTCCGCATTTTTCACACCGCGAACAAAGTAATCTAAAATCTCATCATAGATATTGCCATATAGGGGGCTAAAATTAAATCGAATAGGACTGTCAATGATGTCCTGTAACTGTGCATGAGAGTACTTCTTATCGTCAAGCTCTACCCATTGATCTCCGGATGAAGCATCTTGATGAGTAAGACGAATGTGCATTACGGTGTAGTCAACAACGAACTGAAGTCCACTTTGTTCATCGGCAATCATTATTTTATTCAAGTTACCAGGCCGAACATCTCCTTTTCCGTCGGAGACACCAATAGTTAAGGTGAATGTGATTCCATCTATAGAAAACACAAACTCCATGTTCTCGCCTTGATGATTTCTATTGATAGCTTGATCAAATGAACCAATTAACAAGTTGTGATATTGATTATTGACAAATCTAAATTCCGGAGCTGAGGTGAGACCATCCCTAAAGATATCCCTACGCATCGTTTTTAGATTGTCCATCACAAGCATCAGAGCTTTTACCAGTGTTGACTTGCCGGCGTTGTTGCCGCCGACAAGGATGGTGATATCCCCAAATTTGAACTCAGGGAATGTCTCGAAACGTCTGAAATTTTTGAAGCTGATTGATTTCATGCTGCAAAGGTATTAGTTATCTGTGCAGTCTTTCTGCACGCTAAAATATTTCTCAAATGATTTCTTGATTTTCTCGGCAAGTTGAAGTCTTAGCGACTGAGGTTCAATAACTTCCACATCATCGCCAAATGACAATAATATAGCTTCCAACTCTCGATTTGGAATCAAATCAAGTGAGATAGTATGATCACCTGCATCAATAATCTTCTGAGAACCATGTATAGGCTTTGCTTTAACGAAAGGGAATCTATGTTCAGAGAACTTTAAAACTATTCTCTGAACAGGCACATCCGGTGGAAAGCTAACGCCAACAATGTCATAGAAGTAGTCATCGAAATCATCAATGATGTCATTCTCAATGTATGGTATAGAGGCTTGACCGATTGAAACGATACGGTCAAGAGCAATATTGGTAATATTGCGATACTCATCATTGTTTAAGCCGAATAGGAACCACCGATTGTTGTACTGTTTGAGATAGTATGGATGAATATCCCACGTGCGAGCTCCATTGTGAAATGTCTCATATTCTATATGAAGAGGGGTTTTGTTTATGATAGCATTAAATATTGTGGAGATATGCTCAATCCCGGCAGCACAGTAATTGCTTTCCAAGCCGATAACACTTTTATCCGCGCCCTTCAGATGAAACTTATCTTCAAGGTTTGTAATCA
>CAZJWM010000023.1:0-22759 GCA_964549975.1 uncultured Bacteroides sp.
AACTCACCATGGCCACCGCCGCCATAGCCACGGCCGCAGCCCTCCATCGAGTGATATTCATAAGCGTTTTATCTTATAAATTAATGAGTATAGCAGGAAGCTTGCGTACCATAGCCTTCCCATCCCTCTATACGCGTGCAGGATGAGCAATCCACATACGCGCGATTGTAATTCTTTTTCGCGCTACTGTGACATGGTATTGATGAAACGAGCTCCTCGTTTTCAGTTAGAGCCTCGATGTTTGCCATAGCAGTGGCAGACAATACGACTTCCGGTTGAGTCGGACGCGATTTGATGTAGCCAACAGCTACCACGAGTACTGTAATTGCAGCAAAAATTACTTTTTTCATAAAATATTGTGTTTTAAATTATTGGTTGCTGCAAAGCTAATCAATAGAATTGAATAATCCAAGCTTTGCGAAAGAATCTGTCCCATAAATTTACGAAACGCGTCACGCTGTGACACGTTTCGTAAATTTATGGGTGCAGTCGGCAGCAAAATAAACTATAGGCACTCCGGTGGCGCCGAGTGTGCCAGCCCTCCGACCTGACACACGGCGCGCCCCCGCCGCGCTTGGCCGCCCCCGACACTACCCCATCATCTCCGCCAAACCCCTCCCATTTACAAAACATGTCACACTGTGACACATTTCGTAAATACGAATGTTCGGTATAGGGCGGCGATGCTTATTGCCTTTTGGATGCTGTTTGCGCCTGAAAAAATTGTGCAATAATTGGCGATTCGAGTAAAATTTTATATCTTTGCAATTACAAAACATGTCACATTGTGACGCATTTCGTAAATACGATGTACATCGAACGCAACCATTATTTAGAGAAGCTCATCTCGTGTCGACACAACGGGATGATAAAAGTAGTGACCGGAGTGCGACGTTGCGGCAAGTCATTTCTCCTGTTTGAGATATTCACCAAATGGCTATCCGACAACGGAGTAGACAACGCGCATATCATCCAAATCGACCTTGAAGACCGTCGAAACAGCTCGCTGCGCAACCCCGACAAACTGCTGGCGCATATCGACTCGCAGATACGCGACTCAAAGATGCACTACATACTCATCGACGAAGTGCAACTCGTTGATGAGTTTGAAGACGTGCTCAACAGCTATCTAAAAATGCGCAATGCCGACGTTTACGTCACCGGCAGCAATGCGAAATTTCTATCCAAAGATGTGATCACCACATTCCGCGGCCGAGGCTTTGAAATCAGAGTTTTCCCTCTGACCTTCCGCGAATTCTTCTCAGCGTTTCAAGGCACGGCGCAAGCAGCCTACTATATGTATAGCCTCTACGGCGGACTGCCACAGGTGCTGACACTCGACACGCCCGAACTCAAGTCGCAATATCTGCGCGACCTCTTCACCGAGACCTATCTCAAAGACATACACCAGCGCCACACGCTGAAACACGACGAAGAGATGGACGCCCTGCTCAACTTCATCTCATCGTCGATAGGCAGCCTGACCAATCCCAACAAATTGGCCAACACAATGAACTCCGTGATGCAATCGCAAATCACGCGGGCTACGGTGAGCACATATTTAGACTATGTGTGCGAATCGTTCATCGTGGAAAAGGCCGTGCGCTACGACCTCAAAGGCAAACGCTATTTCGACACGCAAGCGAAGTATTATTTCGCCGACATGGGCCTGCGCAATGCCCGACTAAATTTCCGACAGACAGAGCCAAGCCACATCATGGAGAATATCATCTACAACGAGCTCCGCGCCAGAGGCTACAATGTAGACGTGGGGGTGGTGCCCGTGATACGCCGCAATGCCGCCGGGGAGCAACAGCGCGCCCAGCTTGAGGTGGACTTTGTGTGCAATCAGGGGAGCCGCCGCTACTACATCCAATCGGCCTATCGCATGATCGATGACGAAAAGGTCAAACAAGAAGAGGCGTCGCTGCGCAACGTCGACGACTCATTCAAGAAAATCATTGTGGTGGGCGACGAAGTGCCGATACTACGCTCTGAATCAGGCATCACCACCATCAGCATCTACGATTTCCTGCTCCGCGAAAACGCGCTGGAGTTGTAGGGGCGATGGGCCTACGTTTGCGTTAATGTCGGTTAAATGTAGCATGTTTGTAACATCGAGTCTTGCACAGTCCAAAAAGAATGCGTAACTTTGCAGTCGCAAAAGCCCCGGTACGCGGGGTGTATGCAAGTGTGAAAAAGAAATGATTTTACGGTAATTGCAATGTGGCGGTTCTCGATCCGCCAAAAATGGTTAAACTATCAACAAATGTCTGCTATCACAATTAAGTGCTGTCTGGCCAAAGCGTTGCTCTCTGAGCAAACACTTATTCCCATTCTATAAAAGCATTTAATGCGGTGCTGCTACTCCATCTCGCAGCCCGTCAACCGGCGTGCCCTGCCCGGCACGACAACGCCCCGGTTCGCTTACTGATTCGGCGCACCGGAGTGAAGACATACCTGAAAAGTAAATCAAAATAGCCCAAATTTGTAAATCGTGTGGTGTCTCGTGCTCGTGAGAGTACGAGACATTTTCTTTTGCCCCCGGCCGAGCAGCCGAAAATTAATCAGGGGCAATGCTCACGCACCGCCCCTGAGAGTCAAATATTATGGGATGTGTACAGAATTCAACGGATTTGCACCTTGGAGGAGCTGCCGCCCAGAACCTTCACGTAGGTGCCGGCAGGGAGCTGAGCTCCGGCGGGCATGCGCACGCCTTGCAGGGTGTAGTAGACGGCAGCGGCGGTGTCGGCCTTAGCGGCAACTTCGCTGATGGAGCTCTGGTCGGAGGCCACCACGGTGAAGCGGTCGAGGCAGACGTAGGCTGCGGTGTTCATGCCCCAGTCGCCGGTGTCAGAGGAGTCCATGGTCAGGTGGATGCCGCCGATGTTGCCCAGCGATGAGAGGTCAACCTTTTGCCAGGTGGTGGGGATGTTGGGGGTGAAGCCGCCTTGGCCGTCGCTTTCGCTGGTGGCCAGAGTGAAGGTCACACTCTTGTCGGTGGATTCCATTTCAGAGTCGAGGGCGGTGAAGGTCACGGTGAAGCTATCGTTTTCCTGATTGAAAGCGCGAGCATAGCCGTCGCCGTGGAGGCAGCCGTAGTAGGGCCAGGGGTGCATGGCCACGTAGATTTCCTTGGCAGCCATGGTTTCGTCGGTGCTCAGCCAGATGGTGCTGCTGTTGGGGCCGTACCACGACGACCAGTAGTTGATCAGATAGGGAGCTCCGGGTTCGGCCACCACATTGCCGTCGGCGTCGACTTCCACGTTGCCGTTGGCGTCAACTTTCACGGCGCCACCGGCCATGTTGCCCCACTGGTGGGCGGTCCAAGTGTTGGTGGGTTCGGTGTAGTCGGCGGTGTCGGTGCTGATGCTGGGGAAAGCGCCGCCAAAGTAGGAGCCGAAGCCATTGTGAGCAGCGCTGAAGATGTCCACGTCGACGGTCTCTGCGTCTTCGCTATAGACCTCGGTCCAAGCGCCGGTTTCTTCGGAATAGGTGAATTCGCCGCCACGCAGATCCATCACGTGGACGTCGCCCACGGCAGCTGCAGCGGTGGCAGCGGCGGCTGCCATGAAGCTCAGGAGTAAAGTTTTTTTCATTCGATCTAAAAGTTATAAGATTGATTAAAATGTTTGTTAGTTTCGTCTATCGGGCATAATGTCGTCCGACTGACAACTTCGAATGAAAAAAAGACGCGGGGGGGGATGGGTAAATAGCCACACCAATGCTACGGCGCACTCGGCGCGCTGCATCAGCTGCACTCTATTATCTAATGTGTAGACCACACACAATTGGAGATGTAGGTCGACCCGGCTCTAATCCACGAAAGCTGTCAACGGATATGTCTTTCGGCGCGCAAGCACCTCTGTTCGGACAGGTTTTCTGACTTGCTCCACGTTGGCGGCGCCTTCCCATCAGCCCGAGGGCCAACAGTGGCTTGAGAGCCGCAACGATTGCCAACGCGCAGTGGCGTTGGCGCGGAACTTACAGCAGCGGGTCTGTTCGAGACTTTCACTCGATTCCCTTGCGATGCCCTCCGGCATCTTCCGAACTGCGCCACAAAGTTACGACTTTTTTCCGTGATATGCAACCACCCCGCCGCGTTGGGGTCTTGCAAATCACGAAAAAAATGTGTAACTTTGTGACGTAAAGCTAATCACAACTGTAAAATCAACCCCTACTTATTTTGATTCACATTCCCATGAAACTCAAGTTTCTATCAGCGCTGGCGCTTCTGATTGCGGCGTCGGCCCCCACGGTGAAGGCAGATGAGGCATTCCGCCTTCACCGCTACGACAGCTTCCGCGCCACCCCCACCGTGGCCGGGCAAACCGTCTTTGCGGGCAACTCTATCACCAACATGGGCAACTGGAGCGAGGCCTTCGGTTGCGACGGCCGCATCATCAACCGCGGCAATTCCGGCGGTTTCAGCTTCGAAATTGTGCAAAACCTCGAGAGCTACATCGACTGCCGCCCCTCGCGCTTCTTCCTAATGATCGGCACCAACGACATCAACGCCGGCTATACGCCCAAGTCTGTTGCCGAAAACATCCGCAACATTGTCACCCGAGTGCACGAGGCTTGCGACACCACCAAAATCTACGTGCAGAGCATCATGCCCCGCGGCGGCACAGTGTGGACCACCTGCCAAACCGCCAACACGCTGATCAAGGCCGTGTGCGACTCCCTACCCTACGTCACCTTCATCGACAACACCACGGCTATGGCCGGAGTTATCAACAACACCACCTACACCTACGACTACCTGCACCCCAACGGCGTGGGATTCCGCACGTGGTGCAACTTCCTGGCCCCCACCGTCACCGGTCTCTCCACCAGCTCCTTTGAGCAAACCCAAGGCAACAATCCCGGCACCCTCGGCGCCAACTCCAACGGCGCAAAACTCGCCGAATTCGGCCTGCTGAACATCGACACCGACGACATCGTGATTCTCGGCGACGAGATGATCAACGGCGGCGAATGGGCCGAACTGCTCCGCTCGCCCAAGGTGAAAGCTCGCGGCGTCTGCTGGGGCTACGGCTCCGTGGGCCTGAGCGGCGCCAAGAGCATGGTCACCGTCAGTCTGGGCAACCACTCCGGTCAAAAAGACCCCAAGAAGGTGTTCCTCTACGCCGGCCTGACAGAATGTAATGCCGGCACCGACACCGCCACCGTCACCGCCTCCTACAAGGAAGTGATCTCCGAAGTCCACACCCAAGCCCCCCAGGCCGAGGTCTACATCATGTCGATGATTCCTCACAGCAACTCCACCTACAACGGCTACGCCCAGACGATGAACACCGCCCTGCAAGGCCTGGCCAACACCGACGCTCAGGTCACCTACGTGGACATCTTCACTCCTCTGGCCAACGCCGACAAGACGCCTAACAGCAAATACATCACCTCCAACTACGTCTACGGCCTCGGCTACGTGCGCATCGCCAACGAGTTGGCCAAATATATGACCGACTGCGGTGTCAACCCCTGGAGCGAAGACGACGTCAACGTGCGCTACGCCGCTCGCGTGGCCCTGAACACCGCCGGCCAACGCCAATTCGGCAATCTTCCCGGCCAATATTCCGCTGCCGGCGAAGCCGCCACTAAAGAGGCCATGAGCGCCCTGCGTGACGCCATCTACAGCGGCTCCAACTCCGACATCACAGCCAAAACCGAAGCCCTCAACAACGTCATCGCCAACCCCGGCGAGATGGCCCTGCCCCAGGCAAGCACCGCCGACGAGGCCCACTGGTATCGTCTGACCTCCAACCGCGGCACCCGCTCGATGGTGGAGACCTCGTCAAACACCGTGGTGGGCACCCAGATGTCGTCCGACGACGTCTCCTCCGAAGGCTACGACCTCTGGAAATTTGAGGCTCGCGAAGATGGCGGCTACAACATTGTGAACTACGCCACCGGCCGCTATCTCACCCCCTACATCACCCACAACACGCAGATGAAGACCATCGTCAGCGCCCCAGCCCAAGCCTGGCAACTCGGCGCTGCTGCCGTGGAGAGCCGTTTCGTGATCTACAGCTCCGGCACCACCAACTGCCAGCTCAACCAAACCAACCTCACCGACACCCCCGTCTACAACTGGTTTGGCACCGCCTCCTTCCCCAACACCACCGACGAGGGCTGCACCTACTCCATAGTGCCCTTCACCGGCAAGGTGGTGGAAGCCCCCTCAACCGGCTGGTTTGAAATCGAGCTCAACAACGACCTGGGCAGCTACGTGACCAACGGCACCCACCACATGGTCAACGCCGACGCCGAATATGAGCAAACCACTTCCAACTACTACGCTCTGGCCTTCGCCGCCAAGCCCACCCAGCGCCCCGCCAAAGGCTTCATCCACATCACCATCGCCGACGGCACCTGGCAATTTACCTCGCTGAACGGCCACGGCGTGCAAGAAAATTGCACCAGCTCGCGCGAAAGCCTCCCCTCGAGCAACCCCGCCATCACCCTGCAAAGCGACGGCTCCTACGCCATTGGCAAATGGAGCAACTTCGTCAACACCGGCACCGAGTCGCCCTACGTGGGCAAATCCAGCTCCTCGAGCAACACCTACAACATCTCGCGCCTGACCTCCATCGACCTCGCCCCCTACGATGAATGGACCGTCAGCATCGCCAATGCCGAAAACGGCACCACCATCGGCGGCGACGCCCGCATCACCCTCGACATCGACGCCAACCGCGGCATCACCACCGTCTACAACGGCGGCACCTACTTCCTGACCAAAGGCGCCACTTTCAGCGCCTCAGACATTCAGGTGATCCAACCCGTGGGCGCCTCCGTCACCAACGACAAGCCCTACATCGGCATCGACTCCGCTGCCCGCACCATCACGGTGGACTTCTCGCAGCAATCGTCAATCGCCGAACTCAACGCTGAAAAGCCCGCTGCCGCAAGCCGCATCTTCGACCTGCAAGGCCGCGAACTCAAAAGCGCTCCCGCCACCGGCATCTACATTGTCGACGGCCAAAAAATCCGCATTTAATAAGGTCATTTTTATTTGGTGGTCACCCGACAGCTGCGCGAGCAGACGGGTGACCCATTTTTATCACAATGTCAACGCTCAACCCCCAAATATCCGTCATCATGCCGGCATGGCAGAGTGAAGCGCTCATTGCGCGCACCATCGACAGCATCCTGCGCCAAACTTTCACACGCTGGGAGCTGGTGGTGGTCGACGATTGCTCCACCGACGCCACCGCGCAGATTGTCAGCCGTTATGCCGCCAAAGATTCGCGCATACGCTTGGCCCACACCGACGCGCCATCGGGCTCGGCGCTGAAGCCCCGCGCCCTGGCTGCATCGCTGGCCGTGGCTCCGCGCGTCTGCGCCATCGACAGCGACGACACCATCGCCCCTGACTATCTTGAGCGAATGCTCGCACGCGCCGAAGCCACCGGTGCCGACATTGTGATGAGCCGCCTGCAGATGAGTCGCGACGGCTCCACCATCCCGGCCGCCGATTTCTACATGGAGCGAATCTACACCGGAGCCGAGGCCGTTGAACTTTCGTTCACCCAAATGGCGCTGAACGGCGCCGGGGCGCTCATTCGCCGCGAACTCTACGACGAAGCCGCACGCCGATTTCCCGACAACTTCTACGGCATGACCGCCGACGAACTTTTCACTCTGAAACTGGAGGCTTGCGCCGCGACAGTGGCCATGTGTGAGGCCTCATACGTCTATCACCAACACCCCGAGAGCATCACCAATCGCTTCTCCTTCAACCAATTCTCCCCGCTGGAAAACGCACACCTGACGCGCCGCCACTTTGCCGCCGTCATCGAACCCGGGGCCATGGAATACACCTGCTACGTGATGCTGCTCAACGCCGCCATCAACTATCTGAACCATCGCCGTCGGCTCAGCGCCGACGAGCGTCAACGCGCCCGCTCGCTGATGCGCCGCAACTGGGCGGAGATTCGCTGGGCGAAGATCACGCGCTTCCCGCGCGCAAAGCGCGTGGCCTTTGCGCTGAGTTTTCCGACGTTTATGGCGCTGATTCGCCTCTATCTGCTTATGCGCCGCCTGCTTGGCGTCACATTTGCTGTGAAAATCAAGCAGTTTAGCTGATGGCCTGAATCAGCTTATGATAGGCCGCGGCCGTGCCGTAGCACACAATCACGTCGCCCTGCTCCACCCTCACGGTGTCGTCGGCCAAATCGAGCGGTTCCAACTGCGTGGTGCTCACGCCAATGAGGTTGCGGCGCGAGGTGGGACGCGTGGCCGCCACGATTTTCAGATTGTAGATGTGCTCGAAATTGATTTCCGAATATTTCAGTCCGCTGAAAAAGTCGGGCACGCGGAATTTCATCACGTAGGAATCGCGGGTGATGTGAAGCACCTCGGCGTCCTGTCCCAACGACATCTCTTGTGTCAAATCCGAAGCGGCACGCTGCTCCGGCTTGATGATATGCGTGATTTGCATGGCCTGAAGTATGGAGCCGTGCACGTCGTCGATGGCGCGGGCATAGATTTTGGAATTGTCCACGCCAAGCGATTGCAGCAAGGCCACGGTCTTGATCGACGCGCCAAAGTTTTCGCCGATGGCCACAATCACGGCATCCACGCCGCGGATGGGCAGTTCGCGGAGCACGGTTTCGTCGGTGGTGTCGCCGGTGACGGAGCTCGACACGTAGTCTTTGATGGCGGCCGTGAGCGTGGGGTTTGCGTCGACGGCAAACACTTCGTGGCCGTAGCCTATAAGGTCTTTAGCGAGGTTTGACCCGTAGATGCCGAGTCCAATGATGAGATAACGCATTTCAGGTTGGGTGGATGGGAGGTTAGTTTATGATGATATTGTCGGTGGGATAGCTCACGGGAGCGTTGCGGCGGTGGCCAATGAAACCCACCAGCAGCGAGAGGATGCCCACACGGCCCAGTAGCATGGCCGAGCAGAGCAGCAGTTTGGAGGCGAGGCCCAGCTGCGGGGTGATGCCCAGCGAGGAGCCCACGGTGAAGAGGGCCGACAGCGCCTCGAAGAGCACACTGCGCGCCGGCAGCCCGGGCTCGCAAATCAGCAGAGCCGAAGCATAGATGAAATAGGCCGCTATCGACACGCTCACCACGGCGATGGCACGCTGAATCGATGCCGGAGCTATAGCGCGGCCGTAGGCCGTGACCTGCTGCCGCGACAGCAGTGTGGAGCGCAGGTGGAGCCAAAGCACGGCTATGGTGTTGACCTTGATGCCGCCTGCGGTAGACTGCGAAGCGCCGCCTATCCACATCATCAGCATGGTCATCAGAAGAGTCACGTTGAGAAATCCCGCGGGGTGAACCGTGGCGAATCCGGCGCTGCGGGGGTTGACGGCGTTGAAGAGCGTCTGCACGCATTTCTGCCAGGTGGTCATCCCCTCGAGGGAGTGATGCCACTCGGCCAGGCCGAAGCCCGCGGCGGTGATGAGGAAGAGGATGGTGGTGGTCATCAGGGCCACGCGAGTGTTCATGCTATAGATGTGGACCACGCGTCGACCGCTCCGGTCAGCGCCGTAGCGCAGACGTCGCCAGAGGTGGCCTATGCGCTCGGCAATGGCATCTTTGGCATTGACCAAAATCGGGAAACCGATGCCGCCGGCGGCTATCAGCGCCGCCATAATCAGGTAGAAGGTTTGCGCGCTGTGCATCAGCGCGGGGTTGGAGAGGCCGCCCGGCAGGTTGGAGAAGCCGGAGTTGCAGAAGGCCGAGATTGAGTGGAACACGGCCGTGAGCACCTCTCCGCCGTGGGTCATGCCGGGGATGGTGCCGGAGATGTCGAAGTAGATGGCCACGGCGCCAACGGCTTCGATGCAGAGGGTGAAGGAGAGGATGTAGAGCAGAGTGGGCAGCAGCGAGTTGATCGACTTGGAATAGACCATGTCCTTGACCATCAGCTGCGAATAGATGGAGCTGTTGCCGCTGAAAAAGAGGGCAAAAAAGCTCGTGAAGGTCAACACGCCCAAGGCGCCGATTTGCATCAGCAGCATCAACACGCATTGGCCCAGGGTGGAAAATGTGGAGGAGACGTCGAGGGTGGTGAGCCCGCAGATGCACACGGCCGACGTGCTCACAAACAGCGAGTCGGCATAGTCGATGGGATGCAGTGTGCAGCGCGGCATCATCAGCGCCAGCGACCCCATGACAATGAAGAAGATGAACGAGCAACTCAGCAGCAGCGAGGGGTTGACGTGATGGCCCATCAGGCGAATCACGGCAAAGCAGATGGTGACGCAGGAATAGGCCGCCAACACCCCCATCAGAAACAGGTGGGAATAGACCAACGACGCCAGCGCCGGAAACCACGGATGCATCGGCCGCGGATAGATCCACGCCAGAGCCGTGAGCAGCACCAGCGAGTCGATGACCCACATAAACACGCGGGCATCCTTGGCCTTGCCGCAGAGCCGCAACACGATGTTCAGCAAGATTTGCGCCACAAACACCACCTGCACCATGCGCAGCCCGGGCATGATGTGGCGGTGGAGCTGCACCACGGTGTGGTCAAAACCCACGTAGACCACCGTGAGCACCAGCGATGTCACCGCGGCCACCACCGCCACTGCGCCCAGCAGCAAAGAACAACGGCTCAGCATCGAGATGGACCGATGGAGCCATCTCGACACTGAGCCGGCGATGATGCGGTAGCGCTGACGGAGAGTGTTCACGCTGTGGAAGTTGTCCTTACGATTTCTTGAGCTTGAAGCCGGCGCAGATGCCGTCGTAGCTGTTGAGCAGCGAGGTCACGGTGGAGAGCGTGGAGTTGCCGGTGACGGAGCTCATGGTGGAGAGCAGGCTCTGCAGCTTGCTCACGTCGAACATCACCGAGAGGTTAGAGCCGCTCAGGGTCACGTAGGCGGTCATTGAGCCGATGTTGAAGCTCGAGGCGGTGAAGTTGAAGATGATGGTGCCTGAAGTGGTGCCCTTTTCGATGGTGCCTTTGGCAGTGATTTTGCCGGAGGTCATGGTGAAGTTCTGGTCGGAGTCGATCACAAGCTTCAGGTTGGTGAGCTTAAACTTCTTGTAGTAGGTGGCAAGTTTGTTTTCCACCACTGAAGCGGCAGCGGAGCCGCCGGCCTTTTGCAGCAGGTTTTCCGACTGGAAGCTCACGGCAGGCGAGCTATATTTCCATGTGCCCACCATCTGCGAGGGCTCAACGTCGGTGTTGGAAATCAGGCCGCTCACCAAACCGGAGAGGGCGCTCAGAGCGGAGCTGGTTGTCGAGGAAGAAGAGGATGAGGAAGAAGAAGACGACGAGCTGCCGGCCAGGCCTTTCAGCAGGTCCAGCGGGTTGCTTGCCCATGCACCCATGGCGCCCATAGCGGCCACCAGGAGTGAGACGATGAATTTTTTCATTTTCTGAGGTTGTTGAATTATTGTTGAGTAAAAATGTGATAAGCTTCTATCTTGAGCGATTAGTCCACCTGCACCACCAGAATGTTGGTCGTGGCCCAGAACTTGTCGGGGTCGGTGATGCGGAGCACCTTCGTGCCGTTGCTCTTGGTGGAGATTTGATAGGCGTCGGAGGGCTGCGGAGTCATCACTTTGGCCTTCTTGGAGTCGAGAGGAATCTCCACGATGTTTCTCCGGTCGCCGCGCTGCATGTAGCTGCGGTCGAAGTCGGAGGGGAGTATCTTGGTCTTGCGCAGGAATCCCCCACCCTCAATGATGTTGTGCGACTTGAGCTCTTTGTTGGTGCCAATCACGTAGTAGACGGTGTGGAGCTCGTCAACTGCGGCTTTGCGTTCGGCTTCTTTGCGGTCGCGCGAGGCGCTGATGGTGTCAACGGTGTTGTGCAGGGTGTTGATGGTGCGGCCCAGCGAGTCGATTTGGATGTTGGCGGCCTCGAGTTGCGAGCGCAGCGACTCCACGGTTTCGGCCTGACGGTCTATTTGTTCGCGCAGTTGGGCAATCTGCTTCTTCACCTGCGAGGTGGCGCCCTTCTGCTGGCGCAGCTGCTGCTCGAGTTGCTCAATGCGTTGGCGACGTTCGGCCAGTCCCTGTTGGATGGCTTCCATCTGCTCGCGGATGTGGTCGCGATTGGTCACGGATTCGCCATCGCCCACGGGAGTCTTGAGCAGATTCTCCAGCGCGGTGATTTGTTCCATGCCGGCCGACATGTCGTAGAGCAGCTGATAGAGCTCGTTGGAGGTGTCGAGAGCCACGCGCAGCGAGTCGCTCTTTTCTTCGATTTCGGCTTGTTGCTCCTCAATTTGCTTCTGGGAGTTGGAACAGGAGGCAGCGCCGCAGATCATGGCCGCAGCTGCTGCATAGAGCATTGTCCTTTTCATTGCTGATGAGATTGAATGAAGTGCGAGTAAGATACTGAGAATTTGTTATATACGTTGGTTTTATTGTTGATTGTCGTCAGCGGTTTTATACTTGTTGCGATGGGGTGCACGCGTCTGTGCGGCGCGACCTTCCACCACCACAACGATTTCGCCACGGGCCTGCTCGGCGGCAAACTGTGCGGCCAGTTCGCCCAAGGTGGAGCGGTGGGTGGTGTCGTGAAGTTTGGAGATTTCCCGGCACACGGCGGCCTGACGGTCGGCGCCGCAAGCCTCGGCCAAGTCGGCCAGCGTGCGCGCCAAGCGCAGGGGCGACTCGTAGATGACGAATGTGCGAGTGTCCTCGGCCAGTTCGGCCAGACGGGTGGCGCGCCCCTTCTTCTGCGGCAGGAAGCCCTCAAACACAAAGCGGTCGCAGGGCAGCCCGGAATTGACCAGAGCGGGAATCAGCGCCGTGGGCCCGGGCAGGGTCTCCACCGGCAGATTCAGTCGGCGACACTCGCGGCTCAGCAGAAAGCCGGGGTCGGAGATGCCGGGGGTGCCGGCGTCGCTCACCAGGGCGATGGTCTCGCCGGCGGCTATGCGGTCGGTGATGGCGGAGACGGTGGAGTGTTCGTTATATTTGTGATGGCTGGCCATGGGCGTGGTGATGTCGAAACGTCGCATCAACACGGCACTGGTGCGCGTGTCCTCCGCCAAAATCAGGTTGGCTTGGCGAAGCACTTCGATGGCTCGGGGCGACATGTCGTCGAGATTGCCCACGGGCGTTGGCACCACATAGAGTTTTCCGCTCATCATGAAATCAAATTACCGTTAACGCGAGCCGACACCACGGCCACAAACGCCTCCACCTCGGGGTTGGCGGCGTCCCATTGGAGTGTGTCGTAGAGATATTCCTCGATTTCATCCATGGAGCGCATGGCCGAAAGCGTGTCAATCACCTCGGCCATTTCGCCGCGCGAGTTGCCAAACAGCTCGCGGCAAAAGCGATAGCGATCGTTCAGCGTGAAGGCCGAACGCAAGTCGCAGCCGCCCGTCGGCTCTTCCTCTTCCGACTCCTCCTCCACGGGCTCCGGCTCCTCGATAGCGGGTTCCTCGATGGCGGGAGCAGGTTCCTCAATCGCGGGCTCCTCAATTGCAGGAGCTACGGGCTGAGCTTGAGGCTGTTGAAGAGATTGCACGGCGGCGCGCAACTCGCTGAGCTGCGCCTCTATGGCGTCGATTCTATCTAATATTTCGTCGATTGTCATTTCCATTTGAGTCTTTGCAACCCCAAAGGTAAGAATTAAACCACAAACAGCCAACATTTATCGCCATTTTTCGCAAAATTTTTCCGCCGCACTCCGTGCCGCCGACGCCCCGTGGAGGCATCGGCGCGAGTGCGGCGGAGTTGGCCACGGATTAGTAGAGCATGAATTCGATGGCGTAGACCACGAGGCCGGCCACGTAGCCCAGCAGAGCCAGGCCGCTGAAGCGCTTCAGATACCATCCGAAGTTGATCTTCTCCAGACCCATGGCAATGACGCCCGCAGCCGAACCGATGATCAGCAGCGAACCGCCCACACCGGCGCAGTAGCTCAGCAGCCCCCAGAAGTGGCCGTCGACCACAAAGTTGGCGGCATAGCCCGTTGCGCCGGGATCGGCCACGGGATACATGCCCATCACGCCGGCCACCATAGGCACGTTGTCGATGATCGACGACAGGATGCCCAGCAACGAGTCGATGGCAAAGATGTTGTGCACGTCTTTATCAAGGAAGCCGGCAATCGTGGCAAGCACGCCGGTGCTCTGCAGCACGGCCACGGCCATCAATATTCCGAGGAAGAACAAAATCGAGGGCATATCCACTCGCGCTATCACCTTGGGCAGGCGCAACTCGCGAGCCTTGTCGAGCATCTTGCCGTTGTAGTAGCACTCGGTGAAGACCCACAGAGCGCCCAACACGAACAGTATGCCCACAAACGGCGGCAGATGCGTCACCGACTTAAACACCGGCACAAACAGCAGACCGCACACGCCCAGGATAAACATGGTGAGCTTTTCGCCGTAGGTGATGCTGCCAAGCATGTCGGAGGGGGTCACCTTCATCGGCGCCAATTCGCCGTGGAGCGACCGCGAGGCCAGCCACACAGGCAGAGCGGCCGAAACTATGCTCGGCAGAAGCACATATTTGGCCAGCGCCACCACCGTGACGTTGCCTTTCACCCAGAGCATGATGGTGGTGACGTCGCCGATGGGCGACCATGCGCCGCCGCTATTGGCCGCTATGACTATGCAGGCGGCGTAAATCCAGCGGTCCACCTTCTCGGGCACGAGTTTTCGGATGAGCATAAGCATCACAATGGTGGTGGTCATGTTGTCTAACACGGCGGAGAGGAAAAACGTCACGGCCGACACCAGATAGAGCAAGCGGCGCTTGCGGCGCGTGACAATGTGGTCGGTGATGACGGTGAATCCGCCATGCACGTCGATGAGCTCCACTATGGTCATGGCGCCCAACAAGAAGAGAATGGTTTGGCAGATGTCGCCCAGGTGCTCAACAATGTCGACGTTGAGCACAAACGACAGTGCCTGATCATGGGCCGAGCGAGCGGCCACCGACGGATGGTCGGCCAAATAAGAAGCGAGACGGTCGGCGCTGCCCAGCGGCACGAGCGACTCGGCGCCCATGGCGTAGATCACCCACAGGAGCATGCCCAGCAGCAACGACGTAGCGGTTTTGTCCACCTTCAGCGGATGCTCAAGAGCAATGCAAAGGTAGCCAACAACGAATAGGATAATAATTGTTAGAATCATACACAGACCCAAAAAGTGACATAAATAACCCGGCCATATTGGCCACAACAAAGGTAATAATTTTTTTCGCCATCCGCAAATCTTTTTTTCGCTCCTCGTTTTCAGGGCGTTGCAAAAAAGTTGCAAAAAAGTTGCCGAAAAATTTGCACATTCCAAGAAAAGTCCGTAACTTTGCATCGCAAAACCAAGGGGTATTAGCTCATCTGGCTAGAGCGCGACACTGGCAGTGTCGAGGTGAGCGGTTCGAGTCCGCTATACTCCACCATCCATCGCTTGCAAGCTGCGGCTTGCAAGCGATTTCTTTTTGCATCCCATACAAATTTACATACAAAAAAAGGCCGCACCCGCGGAGGTGCAGCTTTCACGCCAAGGGCGAACCCCCGACTCATTGTACAATGAGCGAGGCTTCGATGGCGGCTATGTCGTCGCGGAGTTTGCTTTCGTTGACCAAACGGTCTTCGATGTTTTTCACGGCGTGGAGCACTGTGGCGTGTGTGCGGCTCAGTCGAGCTCCTATGGTGGTTAAGGGCAGAGATGTGAGTTTCTTGGTCATGTACATCACCATCTGGCGAGCGTCGGAGATGTCGCGCTTGCGAGTCTTGGTGAAGAGATCGTCGGATTTGATGTTATAGTAGTCGCTCACTCGGTCGGCTATCATGTCGAAGTTCACTGTCTTGCGGCGCAGTTTCACCACGTTGCAGAGCACCGACTTGGCCAATTCCACTGTCACTTCGGTGTTGAGCATGGTGGCATGCGCCAGCAGCGAGGCCATGATGCCTTCGAGCTCGCGGAATGAGGCGGTGACGTTTTCGGCCACATATTGCAGCACGTCGTCGGAGATGCTCAAGCCGTCTTGCTTGGCCTTTTGAGTGAGCACCTGCTTGCGGATGTCGTATTCGGGGCGATAGAGTTCGCAGGTCATGCCCCACTTGAAGCGCGAGAGCAGACGTTCCTCCATGTTGCCCAGTTCGGCCGGACGCGTGTCGCTGGTCAGAATCAGCTGACGCGAGTTCAGGTGCAGGTGGTTGAAGATATGGAAGAATGCGCGCTGGGTGCCGGGCTTGCCCATCAGATCTTGGATGTCGTCGATAATCAGGGTGTCGATGTTCTGATAGAAGGCCACAAAGCCGTTGATTTCGCCGCGAGCGCTGGCTGCGGTGAATTGACTTTCAAACAGACGGGCCGTGACGTAGAGCACACGGGCGCGCGGATTGGTTTCTTTGATGCCGATGCCTATGGCCTGGGCCAGGTGGGTTTTGCCCACGCCGGGAGGGCCAAAGAGGAAGAGCGGGTTGTAGGTCTTCAGCTGGGGATTGCGCGCTATGGCCTGACCGATGGTGCGCGCCAACTGATTGCACTCGCCCTGACAGAAGTTGTCGAAGTTGTAGCGAGGGTTAAGTTGCGAGTCCAAGTCGCGGTCTACGGGCGCCTGACGGAAGGGGTTGGCCGCAGCGGCTGCAGGGTTGCCCACGGCCGTGCTGGAGTTCGCGCCCGCCATCTCCACCGTGGTGTCGGGTGCGTTTTTCACTACTTGGTAGCGATACGTCAGTTTGACCTGCTGCCCGTAGACGTGGCGCAGGGTGAACTTGAGCAACTTGAGATAGGTCGTCTCAAGATACTCCTTGAAGGCCGCGGAAGGCACAGCCACGGTGAGCATATCGCCCTCGTAGCTGACAAACGACATTGGCTTAAACCAACAGTCGTATTGTTCCGGCAGGAGATTGTCTTTAAATAAGCGTTGACATTTCTCCCAAAGTTGATTGTTTGGGTCAGGCATTGGTTTTTTATTTACTATTTGGTGGATAGTGTCAGGCGGAAATTAGATTGTTCGCTTGTTTTTCCTATTGCAAAATTCGGTGTAAAAAACAGAAAAAACAACTCACTAAAAATTTGGAAATGCTTGGTGCTGCAAAATTGCGTTGAATCTCAACCACTTACGCGCTGCGTCGGAATTCTGACTGTATTTCTCTGATTTTCACAAGCTTAAGCACTTTCTTTCGTGAAACACTTGAAATCACCCCCCATACAGAAATCCATGTATGGTGGGAGATTAGCAAGTTTTTTGGTATGTTCCACTAAAGCGGCGTTAATTAGACTTAGTCTAAATTCGCCGTTTAGAATACGCTAAATTTCAAATAGCGCTTCGGATGTGCTTTGATGTCGATGAAGAGCGAGTCGAGGTCGTTGACGGCGGAGTTCATGCCGTTGTAGAGCTTCGGATCGTTCATCAGCAGGCCCAGCGAGGAGTTGGGGTCGCGCAGGTCGTTGGCCAGGTCGTTGAGCGAGGCGGTGAGCGCTTTGACGTTGCCAACTGTTTCATTCAGCGGCAGTTGAGCCAGCTGAGCGCTGAGCGAATCGAGGTGAGCACTCATGCGCACGGCGTTGGCGCTAAGCACGGAGGCATTGCCCATCACGGTGGGCAGCTGACGCGATGCCGCGTTGAGCGTTTGGGTCATCTGTTCGATGTTGTTGGTGATGGCGTCGAGGCGAGTCACGCTGTTTTGGAGTGCGGGATTTGACACTACAACGTTCAGCGCCGTCAGGATTGAGTCAACCTTGGGCATAATCGAGGCCAGAGTGGGCAACAGCTCGCCGCTGACGCTCTCCATCATGCCGCCGTCAACTCGCGCAGCGAGTTCGGAGCCTGATTTGGCATAGTCGGTCGATTGGGGCATCACCAGGGTTATGGAGGCGGTGCCCAAGAGGTCGCTCACGAGCACGGCCTCGGTGCCGTTAGGCACTTTCAGGTCGGTATCCAGCGCCAAGTCCACGCGCACGTGGCCCGGATTGTTATAGAGGTATTCAATGCTACGCACTTGTCCCACCTTGAAGCCGTTGGCATTGACGGGGGCGGAAACGCTCAGACCGGTGACGTCGGTGTAGGTGGCATAGTAGTGATTCGACGAACCAAACACGTTGATTCCTTTCAGATACTCGATGCCGGCAAACAACACCACCAGGGCCACCACTGCCGATAGGCCGATGAGGAATAGATTTTTACGAGACTTGTCCATATTTATCTTCGTTTCAAATTAAGTTACACATTATATAATTATTAGTCGATGCGCGAGCCGTTCTGCCACTTCACGACGAAGGCTTGCGGAAATTTCTTTTTCACCGTGGGCAGGTAGGCATTGGCCTCTGCTTCGGTGGCAAAACTGCCTGTCACGTATTTATATAGGCGGCCTTGATGGGAGCATTCCACGTCGGTCAGCCCCTTGTATTCTGAGGATTTGGCAGGCAATTGTCGGTCGCAGGCCATGAATTGCACACGATAGGTCACGGCCGTGGACGCCGACGAGGTTGATGTGTCAGGCTTTTGCTCCTGCTTGGCCCGAGGTTTGGCCTCGCTCTTGGTTTCACTCTTGGCCGGAGCCGAGGGCTTGGCACCGCCGGCATAGTCGGCTATGGCGTTGGCTATGGCATGGGCGAGTTTGTCCTGCCCGGCTTCGGAGGCGAGAAATGCTTCCGACGTCGGGTTGCAGATGAAGTCGAGCTCAATCAGTGCCGCAGGCATGGCGCTGGCAAGCAGCACCCAAAATCCGGCCTGAAACACTCCGCGATTGGCGCGGCCCGCCGTGCGCACCAGCTCTGTCTGCGCCTTCTGCGCAAAGCTGATGCTCTGGTCGAGATGGGCATTTTGGTTGAGCTCAAAGATGATGTAGCTCTCGGCCGAATTGGGGTCAAAGCCTTGATAGGCCGTGGAATAGTCGGGTTCAAGTTCCATCACGGAGTTTTCGCGTTTGGCCACTTCGAAGTTGGCCGCCGTGCGATGCAGCCCCAGGGTGTAGACCGAGGCGCCGCTGGCAGTGGTGCGGTTCTTGCTGTTTTTGTCTACGGAGTTGACGTGAATCGACACAAACAGGTTGCCATGGGCCCGATTGGCCACATCGGCGCGCTGTTGCAGGGTGAGAAACACGTCTTTATCGCGGGTCAGGATGGTGCGCACGCCCTTGGTGGATTTCAAATAATCTCTCACTCGGCGTGCCACAGCCAGGTTTATCGTTTTTTCATTGGTTAGAGAGCCGATGGCGCCGTAGTCCTTGCCGCCATGCCCGGCGTCAAGAACGACTACAAACTCCTTGGTCTCCGCCGCGTAACCCGCTATGCCACACGAGATAAGGAGCAATATTAACACCATCTTTAGTAGGTTGTTCATATCACTGTGAAAAATTTTTCGTGCAAATTTACTCATTTTTACGCTCACTACAGCTATCTTTGCACTACGAAATGACTCGATTCTCATCAAAAATGCCAACAAAACTGAAATATTTGCCACTGTTGCTCGCGATTTTTCTGGCGGCGTGCTCTCATGAGACGGCTCCCCGCATGGAAATCAATCGTCTGGATCGTGCCGTGGCCGCAGGTCGGCTCTCGGCTGAGCAAGATTCGGCCCTGGCAGCGCTGCATCAGGTGATGCCCTACGAGGCGTCGCCGGCCACAAACCGCTTTCTCGCCGACGTTGACTCGCTGCTGCCACAGCTCGACTCGGTGGAAACGGTGTTGGCCGAAGCCGCCGGGCGGATGCCCCGTTTCGGCAAGGTCTACGCAATTGTGAGCCTCTACAATCAGTCGGTCATCACGGTCGACACAGCCTACGTGTTCGTCGGCCTAAACCACTATCTCGGAGCTGATTACGCGGGCTATCGCGGCCACTTCCCCGACTATATGCTCAGCCACAAAACTCCCGCGCAACTGCCTCTCGACGTGGTACGCGCCATCGTGGAGCGCGACTTCCCCGCAGAATTGGCCGAGGGTGAAACGCTGCTCAACCGCATGCTGCGCGACGGCGCCGTGAGCTACGCCGTCGGCCAATATCTGCAAACTGAAAACCCGCTGGGCCTCACGCCCGAACAGCTGCAGTGGTGCACCGACAACGAGGCCCGAATCTGGCGCCAACTCATGGAAGCACAGCTGATCTATTCCACCGACCCCACGGTGGCCGACCGCCTACTAATGCCGGCACCGGCGTCGCCGCTGATCAACAGCAACGCCCCGGGCGAAACGGCCCGATTCACGGCGCTGCAAATCGTGCGCGCCTACATGGCCCGACGCCCCGACACCCCCATCGCCACCCTGCTCTCCCCCGATTTCTATATGCACAACCAATCGTTGATTGACTCTCAATACTCACCTCATGGCAACTGACAATTCTTCCAACTCCAATTTCCATCGCAATAAACCGATTCACCAGCCGTCTACCGATCCCAACGGACGCATCCCACCCCACGACAAAGACATCGAGGAGGCCGTGCTCGGCGCTCTGATGCTGGAAAAGGACGCCTACCCCACGGTGTGCGACATCATCGCGCCGGAGACGTTCTATGAACCTGTAAACCAGAAAATTTACACGGCCATCCAAACTCTCGGCGCTTCGCAGCAACCCATCGACATGCTCACGGTGGTGGAGCAACTCCGCGCCAACGGCACCATCGACGAGGTGGGCGGCCCGGTGTTCATCTCGGAGCTGACTTCGCGCGTGGCCTCGGCGGCCAACATCGAATGGCACGCTCGAATCCTGGCGCAGCAATATCTGGCACGCGAACTCATCATGTTCGCCTCCAACATCAACGCCAAAGCTTTCGACGAGACGAACGACGTCGACGACGTGCTCCAGGAGGCCGAAGGTCGACTGTTTGAGCTCTCGCAGCGAAACGTGAAAAAGGAGGTGGTGCAAATCGACCCGGTCATCAGCCAAGCCATCGAAACTATCCAAGCCGCCGCCAACCGCGAAAGCGGTCTCTCGGGCCTGGCCACGGGATTCACGCAGCTCGACAAGGTGACCTCGGGTTGGCAAAACTCCGACTTGATCATCATCGCCGCACGTCCCGCCATGGGTAAAACGGCGCTGGTGCTCTCCATGGCCAAAAACATGGCGGTGAACTACAACACCCACGTGGCCGTGTTCTCGCTGGAAATGTCGCGCTTGCAGCTGGTGAACCGTCTGATTCAAAACGTCTGCGAAATCGAGGGCGAAAAAATCAAATCGGGCCGACTCTCCGACGGCGAATGGAACCAGCTGATGACGCGCATCAAGCACCTCTATTCCGCCCCGCTCTACATCGACGACTCCCCCGGCCTGTCGATTCTCGAACTGCGCACCAAGGCGCGCCGACTCGTCCGCGAAAAGGGCGTGCAGCTGATCATCATCGACTACTTGCAGCTGATGAACGCCTCGGGCATGAAGTTCGGCTCGCGCGAACAGGAGGTGAGCATGATCTCGCGCTCGCTCAAGCAGTTGGCCAAGGAACTCAACATCCCCATCATCGCGCTGTCGCAGCTCAACCGTTCGGTGGAGTCGCGCAGCGAAGACAAACGCCCGCAGCTGAGCGACCTGCGTGAATCCGGCGCCATCGAGCAAGATGCCGACATCGTCTGCTTCATCCACCGCCCGGAATACTATCTCCACGGCGCCGCCCGCGAGGAGGCCACCGACAAACGCGGCCTCGCCGAATTCATCATCGCCAAACACCGTAGCGGTTCCGTGGAAGACGTCAATCTCCGCTTCCGCGCCAAATATGCCCGCTTCGAAAACTGGAACGACGGCGACAACAATTTCGCCGAAACTTCGTCGGCAGAGTCGGCCATGAACAGCGACTCCTCAACAGACAACGACCCCATAGGCGGCGCCAATCCCATGACGGGCGGCTCCGCCAATCTCCCCTCAGAGCCCGCGCCGTTCTAAGGGCGCAGCTCCTGTTTCGGCAGTGCTCACTGACGGTCCACGAGCGTAAACTCGGGAGTGCCCTCAGTGGGCACTGTCACGTAAACGGTGGCTCGCATCGGCTTGCCGTCGGGCCCTTTGCCCTGTGTCTCAAACCGATAGTCCACACCCGTGGGGGTATTGCGTGAGCCCACGGTCAGCGGTTCGCCAAGCGGAAATTTGTAGTCAGCCGTGGCCTGCGTGTAGATATCGCGCTCGGCCTCGCCAACGCTCTGCTGCTCGGAATAGTCGGCCAAGGGATCGACCTGGCCCTCCACATAGCCGCCCTCAATCAAGAAGCGGCGAATCTCCTGCTGAGCGTGACTCAAACGCGCATTACGCACGCCATAGCCTTTCACCACTGTGGCTTGCGGCAAAGCCTTGCGCAAATCCTCCGTGGCCGAGGCGAGACCGCCGCTGCCAAACGTGGCAAACGTCACCACCGTCTTCCCCGCGAAGTCACACTGACGCAGCAGCGTGCGAATGGGCAGCGCATACGTGCCGCCCCAAATCGGGAAACCGAGAAACACCGTGGAATAGTCGTCCCACGCCACAGTCAGCGGCTTAATCTCCGGCTGAATGCTGTCGGCCAACTCGCGCTTCCAGCGCACTATCGTCGAATCATAATCCAGCGGATACGACTCCACCGGCTCAATGCGCACCAAGTCGGCATCGAGCTGACGCATCAGCTCCTGAGCCACCTGCTGCGTAGCGCCGGTCTGCGAAAAATAGAGCACCAGAGTCTTCTGCGGCGCCTCCGGCTCAACGGCAGGAGCCTGCGCCTGCTCCTTGTGACCACACGATGCAGCCACCATCGGAGCAATAGCCAAAATAGCCAAAATCAATTTCTTCATCATATCTGAGGTTTCTAAATCACCCACAAATATACAACTTTTCCCCCACCCCTCCAAATCCCCTCACGGCAGCGCGCCCCAATCAGTCCAATTAGCCCAATTGGACCAATTAGACCAATTCGCCGGCG
>CAZJWM010000024.1:0-22020 GCA_964549975.1 uncultured Bacteroides sp.
AAGCTGCCGGGGAGCGGGGCTCTCCGGCAGCAGATGATGTGGGTTAGATGAGGGCTACGAGGATGTCTTTCTCGTCTTCGGTGGGCTGCACCGACACTTTGCCTTCGCGGGCGAGCCAGCCGATGGCTGCGAAAATCTCTTTGTCTTTCAGCTTGGTGATTTTCTTGATTTGTTTTGTGCTGAGCACGTCACCTTCGTTGAGGGCTTTCCAGACTTCGCCGGCGGCAGTGCCGATAAATTCTACGGTCATAATTTAACTAAAAAATTAAAGGTTATTTGAATAACTATGCGTTGGCTCGAGGCAGTGGGTGTGTCGACATCGCTCGAGCAACGTGGCGCAAAGATAGTCAAAAAATCTTTAACGGCAATAGATTTTGGCAAAAAATGTTAAGTTTCGGCGTTTTTCCTACGCTTTTTGCAAAGATATTTCACAATTGATGAAATCTTCTTGCTCAAAGAGAAGACTTTCAGTGCGCCCAAAGAGCCGTTGGTGAGGCTGCCTATTTGGGCGCGGGTGAGTTGGATTTTGAGTTGGTTGATGTCGCGCTGTTGGCGGAGTTGCTGCAGGGTGTATCCGCGCCAGCGCCGGGGGGATGATTGGTTATTTGCCATGGCCGTTGGAGCTGCGAGGGGTGGGTGGATCGAGAAGCAGGCGCGAGATGGCGCGGGCTATGGGGTTGATGATCAGCGGCCGACGCAGGCCTATGGCCAGCAGGGCCAGCAGGATGTAGAAGCCGCCAACGAGCATGTAGGCCACGGGGGCCGACATGCTCGTGAGCAGCAATTGCGTCAGAGCCAATGTGAGAAACACCAGCGCAAAGAGTCCCAGCGCCATCACCACGGCCACGAGGGCCACGCCGCTGAGCAGCAGCGTGAGTTTTTCGGAGGCCAGGAGTCGGGCGCCTTCGCCGTAGAGGCGAATCAGGCGGCGCAGGTGGCGCAGGAGCGATTTGGGCAGTGATTCAGACATGAGCGGTTAATCAGAGTGTTTGAGGGGGTGTTATTCTTCGAGTTCGGAGGCGATTTCGTCGGCCAGGGCGTCGAGTTTGTCTTCGTCGTGGCAGATTCCTTTTTCGCGCAGGAACGCTTTGATGCGAGCGCGGGTTTCTTCACCTTTTTCGGGAGCGAAGAGCACTCCCAGGGCAGCGCCGATGGCAGCTCCGCCAAGCATGGCGCAGAGTAGATTTAATCCTTTCATAGTGTTTTACGTGAGAGATAAATTGTTATTGAGTTTCGGGAAAAAACTTGTTCGATAGATTAACACCTGCATCGGCTGAAAAGTTTTGCGCCGTCAGCGCGAAAATGTTTGGCGAATGCGATGGAGAGCCTCGGTCATGCGCTCTTGGGTGGCGCAGAGCGAGATGCGCACGTAGCCTTCGCCGTTGCTGCCGAAGATGAATCCGGGGGTGATAAACACACGGGCCTCGTGGAGCACGCGGTTGCAGAAGGCTTCGGCGCCGCCGGCATCCTTGGGCAGGCGTCCCCAGAGGAAGAGGCCGCGCTGCTCGGGGTTGAAGGTGCAGCCCAGGGCCGTCATGATCTGTTCGGCCAAGCGGCGGCGCAGGCGATATTCGGCGTTGAGCTCCTCATACCATTGCGGGCCCTGCTTGAGGGCTTCCACGGCGGCGAGCATCACGGGGCGGAATTGGCCGGAGTCGACGTTGCTCTTCACTTTGAAAATCCAGTTGATGAATTCGGCGTTGGAGGCCACCATGCCCACGCGCCAGCCGGCCATGTTGTGGCTTTTGCTCAGCGAGTTCATCTCCACGGCCACGTCGCGGGCGCCCTCCACGGAGAGCAGGCTCAGCGGCTTGCCGTCGTTGAGGATGAAGGAGTAGGGGTTGTCGTGGGCCAGGACTATGTCGTGGCGGCGGGCAAAGTCAACCAGTCGCTCGAAGAGAGCGCGGGTGGCGCGGGTGCCGGTGGGCATATGCGGATAGTTGACCCACATGAGCTTTATGCGCTCCAGGGGCAGGCGCTCCAGGGCGTCGAAGTCGGGCATCCAGCCGCTCTCCTCGGTGAGGTCGTAGGGGAAGATTTCGGCGCCAACGAGGCGACTGGCGGAGGTGTAGGTGGGGTAGCCGGGGTTGGGCACGAGCACGCCGTCGCCGGGGTTTAGAAACGTGAGGTTGACGTGCATCACGCCCTCTTTGGAGCCAATCAGCGGCAGCAGCTCCGTGGCGGGGTTGAGCGTCACGCCGTAGGAGCGCTGATACCAGTCGGCCATGGCTTGGCGCAGCTCGGGCAGGCCGCCGTTGGGCTGATAGCTGTGGGTGTCGGGGCGGCGGGCCTGGGTGCAGAGTGTGTCGATGACTTCGGGGGCGGGGGCACGGTCGGGGCCGCCGATGCCCAGCGACACGATGTCGAGGCCTTGGGCGTTGAGGGCGGCCACCTCGCGCAGTTTGCGCGAGAAATAATATTCTTTGACTTCGCTTACGCGATGAGCGGGGGTGATCATACGTGGGGGTGGTGTAGTAATATAATAGGTGTGGGGTGGGGGTTATTTCAGGGGGGCTTCGCAATATTCGCCGAGAATCTTCAGGTCGTTGAGCAGGGGGCGCACGGCGTCGATGGCTTGGCGATAGCGGGCATAGCTTTCAAACGTCAGGTCGGCATAGAAGCGATATTCCCATTCGCGGCCAATGATGGGGAGCGATTGGATTTTCGACAGGTTCATGTCGTAGAAGCTCCAGATGGTCAACACCTTCGACAGGGCTCCGTGGGTGTGGGGCAGGGTGAAGGCCAGCGAGGCCTTGTTGAGGGCGTCTTCCTTGGGCTTGAGCTCGCGGGCTGTGAGCGGGTCGGCCAACACCAGGAAGCGGGTGAAGTTGCGTTTGTTGGTTTCGATGCCGCGCTCCAGGATGTTGAGGCCGTAGAGGCCGGCGGCATATTCGCCGCACACTGCGGCGTGGCCTATTAGCCGGTCTTGGGCGATTTCGCGGGCGCTGCCGGCGGTGTCGCTCTTTTCAATCATCTTCATGGCGGGGTGGCGTCGGAGATATTGCTCGCATTGCATCAGGGCCATGGGGTGGGAGTTGACCTCCACAATCTGGTCGATTGTTTGGCCGGGCAGAGCGCAGAGCACGTGGCTGATGCGCATACGGTGTTCGCCCACGATGGTGAGCGAGCTGCGGCGCAGCAGTTCGTAGTTGGCCAAGAGCGAACCGGCAATGGTGTTCTCAATGGCCACGATGCCGAGCAGCGAGGCGTCTGCTTCCATGGCCTCAAAGAGGTCGGGAAACGAGTCGAAGGCCACGGTGGAGAGCCTCCGTGGCTCCACGGAGCTGAAGTAGGCTCTTGCGGCGGCATCGTGGAAGCAACCTTCCACGCCTTGGATTGCCACTCTCATCTGTCGTTCATTAGTCATATATATAGGTAGTGTGGAATATGTTCGGGTGCAAACTTAGCAAAAATATTTCAAACGGCCAACTTCATTTTCTCTCGGCGAGAATCAGTTCGGCCAGGTGCCAGTCGAGCATCGTGTCGAGGTCGAGCGAGCTTTCGGCCGACATGACGTATTTCCGTCGGCGCGGAAATCGGCTCAGGGGCATGGCGCGGAGCGAGCGGGGATTGATCACGTAGACGGCACCGTTGTATTCCCAGGCCTCGGGAGCGTCTTGGCGGCGGGGCAGAGTGCCGGAGCCTTTGGAGATGTGGAGAAATCCGTCGGCGCTCTCCTCATAGCAGTTGTAGTAGGGGTTGGTGCGCGCTTCCACCACTGAGACCACCATATCCACCTCCTCTGGCCGATAGAGCGCCATGGCTCCGGCCACGTCGGCGGCCGTGCGGAATGGCGACGTGGGTTGCAGCAACACCACGCAGTCGTAGCTGCGGCCCTGCGCCTCGTAGAAGTTGAGGGCGTGGAGCAGCACCTCGTAGGTGCCGCTGGTGTCGGCGGCCAGTTCCGCCGGGCGCATGAAGGGCACTTTCAGGCCGTGCTGCTCCACCACGTCGACAATCTCCGCGCTGTCGGTGGAGACGCAGATATCCTCGTCGGGAGCCAGTTGGCGGGCCACGTCGATGGCGTAGCAAATCAGCGGTTTGCCGGCCAGGGGCTTGATGTTTTTGCCCGGGATGCCTTTGCTGCCACCTCGGGCCGGTATGATAAATAGCGTTTTCATTTCTGCAAATTTACAAAAAATTCCGCGAATAAATCTCGCAAAAACTGCGGTGGGATGGGGGGAGGCGAAAAAAGTTGGGAGGTGTGGGAAAACTGCCGACAGTTTTTTTGCGCATAATTGGCGGGGGATTCGTAACTTTGCAGCGGAAGAATGCGCACCCTCCCCCCTGCGCAAGCCCCCAATCGATTTACACAAAAGATGAAAGGCTTACACAAAAGCGGCGCTTCACCCCGCCAACGCAGACACAGGGGCGTGCACCACATTCTCTCACACTTCTCATCACAGAAGCAATTATCGTAAACATAAAACTATAGGCTCGAAGCTTTTTTCTATCATTCCAATCTCCCCGACTTTGAAGCGAAAGGACAGAGCGAGGGCCTTGGTCTTACCAACAAACAAAAGATATTTTTACACTTCACAAACAAGAACACTTACTTTTTTTCTCAGCAATACACAAGTTCATCCGGTTTATATGATTATAGACAATGGGTTACAATTTGATTAATAGTAGTAGTGTCTACACTACAATTGGCTCGACCGCGAAGACGATGCCGGTTGGCTTCCCCCGGGAGGCCGACAGCAGCTTCGTGTGCCGCCGAAAGGCGCGTGGCGTCGCTGCGGCCGGGCCGACGATTGATTTCAATTCTGGTAGTGCTGAGGCGGTTGAGTGTCGCCGCGCGACGTGTCGAGCGGCAGGTCGTGGTGAAAAAGTCCGCGCCGCGAAGCGCCGTAGGCTTAGGCTTGCGGAGGCTTTGCCCGAGAGTTTGACCGCTAAATTGTCCACCAAGGCTGTCCCGGCCGTTGCGAACATGATTGGGTATATAGTCCGCAATAGGTCGTGTGATTCTCTGACTGTTTCGGCCGTGGGCATAGGTCCGCAAAACCTCGAGAAGACTGTTGGACTTCACCGGGCCGCAGGCACCGTGGCGCGCGTCATCGTCAACCGCGTGGGTGAACTTGCAAGCGTTGTCGGGCCTTGTGGCCCGGCAATGCCGGGTGTGTCCACCGCCGTTGAGGTGGCGGGCACGAATCCGTTGCACTCTGCATGTGCAACGTGGCTCCCGCCGTTGGCTCTTGCGGCTGCGGCGGACTTTGACAATCCTTTTCGCGACGGCCTCCCATGGAGACGACGCGGAATCCACTATAGACGATTAGGTTTTAGACGTAATAATCTAAGGAAAGACGGCGGCACATAAGGGGCTGAGAAGTTCCTGCCGCAGGAAAAATGTGATATATATGTTTATTTAGCGAAGGCTGTGACAGCCTCCCAAAGAGACAATTCGTACCTCTTTCATTTTCCAAAAATCAAGTAGCAATGAGCCACCGTCGCCCCATCGCGTCGGTGGCCTTTTTTAGTTGAAAGTTGAAAATTGAAAATTGAAAGTCTTTTAGTTTTTAGTCTGTAGTCTTTTAGTTTTTAGTTTTGGAGTTGAGAGTCTTTAGGGGCTTTAGGGAGTTTAGGGACTATGGACTTTCAACTCTTGACTTTTGACTATGGACTTTCAATTTCAATTTTCAATTATCAATTAAATTTCGTAACTTTGCGGTATGTTAAGGCGATGCGCCATATTTATGACCGCGTTGGCAGTGTGTGTGCTGCTGGGCGCGGGGCTTGTGCCGCACCATCACCACGATGGCGTGTGGTGTGCCGTGGTGGAGCATTGCCTTGAGGATGGCCACGACAACGATGACCACACTGCCCATCATGGCGACACTTCCCACTGCCTGGAGGAGGCGGAGTTTGTTGTGGCAAAGGCCTCGACGCAGACTCCGC
Source organism: uncultured Bacteroides sp. (assembly GCA_964549975.1). Taxonomy (GTDB): domain Bacteria; phylum Bacteroidota; class Bacteroidia; order Bacteroidales; family Muribaculaceae; genus UBA3263. Next base: position 5,896 of record CAZJWM010000024.1, read on the forward strand.
GCCCGTTGGTGTGGGACATGCAGGAGCTGGCGGCTGTGGTGTCCTGCGGCACGCTGTTGCTGCCTGTGGATGAGCCGTCGGAGCCGCTGCGCGAGGCCGAAGCCCCGCGGTTGCCCGGGTGGCGGCACAGGGCGATGGCCATGAGGGCTCCTCCGGTTGTTATGTTGTAAGATTGCGATCCATAACATAACTCAACCGAACATATCCCAACCCCAAAATCAATGAATTTCCGACACATTAGTTTTTATGGTGTCGTTGCGTGGGCTGCACTGTCAGTGTCGATGCTGACGGCGTGCTCCGGCGGCGACGCCCACGATGCCGACCACGACGACCATGATCACGAGCACGAAGAGGCCGAAGGTCATCACGCCGGCGAAATCAATCTCTCCGAAGATCAAATCAAAGAAATAGGCCTCACCACTGAGGAGGTTGCCCCGGGCAGCTTCACGTCGGTGATGAAGGTGGGCGGCGAAGTGCAGTCGCTCCAGGGCGACGAGCAGACCGTGGTGGCCACGATGGCCGGCGTGGTCCGTTTTGCCGACCGTTCCATCACCGAGGGCACCGCAGTGAGTGCCTCGCAAACCATTGCCACAATCTCAGCCAAGGGCCTGCAAGACGGCGATCAGATGGCCAAAGCGCGTGCCGCTTTTGAGTCGGCTCAGCGCGAACTGCAACGCGCCGAGCAGCTGATTGCCGACAAGGTGATATCGCAGAAAGACTATGAGCAGGCGCGCCTCAACTATGAGACCGCGCGTGCCACCTATCAGTCGGGCCCCACGGGCCAGGGCGTGAGCGCCGGCCAGAGCGGCTACGTCAAGCAGCTGCTGGTGAACCAGGGCGACTTTGTGGCCGTGGGTCAACCCATTGCCGTGATTTCGCAAAACAAGCGATTGCAGCTGCGTGCCCTCGTGCCCGAAAGTCGCTATAATCAGCTTCAGGGCGTGAGCTCCGCCAACTTCCGCATGGCCTACGACTCGCAGACGCTCCACCGCCTGAGCGACCTGAATGGCCGCCTGCTGTCGGCCGGACGTGCCGCCGATGCTTCCGGCTATGTGCCCGTGACGTTTGAGTTTGACAACGTGGGCAATATCCTGCCCGGCAGCTATGCCGAGGTCTATCTGCTGACCTCGCCTCGCGAGGGCGTGATCAGTGTGGCCAATTCGGCGTTGACCGAGGAGCAGGGCCTCTATTTCGTGTACGTGCAGATTGAACCCGATGCCTTCCTCAAGCGCCAAGTGACCCTCGGCGCCACCAACGGCGAGCGCACCGAAGTGACCTCCGGACTTGCCGTCGGCGAGAAGGTGGTGACTCGCGGAGCCGTCAACGTGAAATTGGCCTCGGCCTCCGGTTCCATCCCCGAAGCACATCATCACTAAAAACAGACTGTCATGCTTGACAAGATTATCAAGTTTTCGCTCAACAACCGCTTGGCCGTGTTGTTGGCGGCGGTGTTGGTGATGGTGGCGGGCCTCTACACGGCGCGCACCATGGACATCGACGTTTTCCCCGACCTGAATGCGCCCACGGTGGTGGTGATGACCGAAGCCACCGGCATGGCGCCCGAGGAGGTGGAACGTCTGGTCACCTTCCCGGTGGAAACCGCAGTGAATGGCGCCACCGACGTGCGCCGCGTCCGCTCATCGTCGACCACGGGCTTCTCCGTGGTGTGGGTGGAATTTGACTGGGGCACCGACATCTATCGTGCCCGCCAGATTGTGTCGGAAAAGATTGCCATGGTCAAGGAGCAGTTGCCCGCCAACGTGGGCGCCCCCACTCTGGGTCCGCAGTCGTCGATTCTGGGCGAGCTGATGTTTATCTCGCTCACCTCCGACACCACCTCCCTGCAAGATCTGCGCACCCTGGCCGACTGGACCATCCGTCCGCGCCTTTTGGCCACGGGCGGCGTGGCGCAAGTGTCGGTCATCGGCGGCGACATCAAAGAATATCAAATTCAGCTTCACCCCGAGAAGATGCGCCGTCTGGGCGTTGGTCTCGACGAAGTGATTGCCGCCACCACCGACATGAATCGCAACGTGGCCGGCGGTGTGCTCTATCAGTATGGCAACGAATACATAGTGCGCGGCGTGCTCTCCACGGCCGACCTCGAGCGGCTATCGGCCGCTGTGGTGAAGCGCACCGATGAGGGCCGTCCCGTGCTGCTGTCGCAGGTGGCCGACGTGGTGGTGGGCAGTGCCTCGCCCAAGATGGGTCTGGCCTCGCATGAGGGCAAACCCGGTGTGATCATCACCGTCACCAAGCAGCCCACGGCCTCCACCATCGACCTGAGCAAACAGCTCGACGATGCCCTCGAAGATCTCAAAGAGAATATGCCTGCCGACGTGCACGTCTCCACCGACGTCTATCGCCAGGAGCGCTTCATCAACAGCTCCATCAGCAACGTCACCAAGTCGCTCTACGAGGGCGGTTTCTTCGTGGTGATTGTGTTGTTGGTGTTCCTGATGAACATGCGCACCACCGTGATTTCGCTCATCACCATACCGCTGTCGCTGCTGGTGAGCCTGCTGTCATTGCGCGCCATGGGCTTGACCATCAACACCATGAGCCTCGGCGGCATGGCCATTGCCATCGGTTCGTTGGTGGACGACGCCATAGTTGACGTGGAAAACGTGTTCCGCCATCTGCGCGAGAATCGCCAACTGCCCAAGGATGAGCGCTTGCCGCTGCTGAAGGTGGTGTTTCAGGCCTCGCGCGAAGTGCGTATGCCCATTCTCAACTCCACGCTCATCATTGCCGTGAGCTTCGTGCCCCTCTTCTTCCTAAGCGGCATGGAAGGTCGCATGCTCGCCCCGCTGGGCATAGCCTTCCTCACGGCCCTGGCCGCATCCACCGTTGTAGCTCTGACGCTCACTCCGGTGCTCTGCAGCTATCTGTTGGGCCACGGCGACGACAACCACGCCGAGCGCGAATCGTTTGTGGCCCGCGCCCTCAAAGGCGGCTACGAGCGCTGGCTGCGCCGCGCCATCGACCACAAACGTCCGGTGTTGGCCGCCACGTTTGCCCTGTTGGTGGTGGCTGTGGTGATGCTCTGCACCCTGGGTCGCAGCTTCCTGCCCCCCTTCAACGAAGGCTCCTTCACCATTGAGGTGAACACCATGCCCGGCATAGCCCTCGACGAGTCGGACAGCATCGGCCGCAAAGCCGAAGAGCTGCTGCTGCAAATCCCCGAAATCAAGACCGTGGGCCGCAAAACCGGTCGCGCCGAACTCGACGAGCACGCCTTGGGCGTGAACACCTCGGAGATGGAGGTGCCCTACGAGCTCACCATGCGCAGCAAAGACGAACTCATGGCCGACGTTCGCGCCAAATTGGCCGAGATTCCCGGCGTGGCCGTGGAAGTGGGCTCGCCCATCTCCCACCGCATCGACGCCATGCTCTCCGGCTCCAAGGCGAGCATAGCCATCAAGCTCTTTGGCAACGACCTGAACGAGATGTTTCGCATAGGCACGCAAATCAAGCAAGCCATCAGCGACGTGCCCGGACTGGTGGACCTCAACGTGGAGCAGCAAGTGGAACGTCCGCAGCTGCGCATCACCCCCAAGCGCGAGGTGATGGCGCAATATGGCGTCACTATGCCGGAATTTGCCGAGATGGTGAGCACGCTGTTGGGCGGACAGGTGGTGTCGCAAGTCAACGAAGGCGAACGCTCGTTTGACTTGGTGCTGAAAGTGAGTCCCGACTCCCGCGCCACCATCGACGAAATCATGCAACTGCCCGTCGACGCCGCCGGTGGCAAAGTGGCCCTGGCCGACTTGGCACAAGTGGAATCGGCCGCCGGCCCCAACACCATCAACCGCGAGAACGTGGCCCGCAAGATTGTCATCTCCGCCAACGTGAGCGGTCGCGACCTGCGCGGCGCCGTTAATGATATCCGCAGCCGCATCGAAAGCTCCGTGGCCATGCCCGAAGATTGCCACGTGGAATATGGCGGCCAATTCGAGAGCGAAGAAGCCGCCTCGCGCACCCTGGCCGTCACCTCGCTGATTTCGATTCTGGTGATTTTCCTGCTGCTGTTCAATCAGTTTAAGAGCGTGCGCCAGTCGCTGGTGGTGATGCTCAATCTGCCTCTGGCGCTGATTGGCGGCGTGATGGTGATTCGCTTCAATGGCGGAGTGTTGAGCATCCCGGCATTGATTGGTTTCATCTCGCTCTTCGGCATAGCCACACGCAACGGCATGCTGCTGATTGCGCGCTACAACGACCTGCGTGACGAAGGCCTCACGCCCATTCAGCGCGTGATGAAAGGCTCAATCGACCGTCTGAACCCGATTTTGATGACGGCGTTGTCGTCGGGCCTGGCCATGATTCCGCTGGCCCTTGGCGGCGAACTCCCCGGCAACGAGATTCAGAGCCCCATGGCGCAAGTGATTCTCGGCGGCCTATTGACCTCCACGCTGCTCAACGGCTTCATCATCCCCATCATGTATCTGCTCTTCAACAAGGAAAAATCAACTGAGTCAACGCTATGAAGAAAACTATATTCAGCGCCCTGCTGATGGCTCTGGCCATCGGCAGCGGCGCGCAAACCTCATCAACCGAAATCAGCCGCGTGTTGGCTGAAGTGGAGCAACACAACGCCACCCTTCAGGCGCTGCAAGCCTCCGGCGAAGCCGACAAACTGGCGGCGCGCACCGGCATCTTCCTCGAAGGCCCCGAGGCGGAATACAGCCGCCTGTGGGGGTCGCCCACGGCCATCGGGTCGCGCACCGACGTGAGCGTGACGCAGAGTCTCGACCTGCTCACGTTGACCGGTCGCCGCTCCCGGGTGGCCCGCAGCCAAGCCGGAGTGATCGACGCGCAATTTGCCACGGAGCGCCGCGCCATTTTGCTGCAAGCCTCGCTTTGCACCATCGACATCATCTACTATAACGCCCGCTCAGCGCAGTTGGCCCAACGCCGCGAGCAGCTGTCGACTCTGATGCAGAGCGCACAGCGCGCACTGGATGCCGGCGAGGGCACGGCACTCGACGTCAACAACGTGGCCCTGGAAGTGGCTGCCATCGACGCCGAAATTGCCGCCGACGAGGCCCAACGCTTGGCTGCCGAAGCCGAGCTGACGCAGCTCAACGGTGGCGAGTCGCTTGCCGTGACCGCCACGGAGTTTGACACCGAGGCCTTGCCGGCCGACTTCGAACAATGGTGTGAGGCCGTGGCCGACCGGTCGCCGCAAGTGCGCGCGGCTCTGAGCCAAGTGGAGCTCTCGCAGAGCGAATTGTCGCTCAACAAGGCCGCATGGCTCCCCACCATCAAGGCCGGATATATGAGTGAAAAGACCCTCGGCGAGCACTATCAGGGCTTGACCGTGGGGATGCAGATTCCGCTGTGGAGCAACCGCAATCGCATCAAGCAAGCGCAGGCTCAGGTGGCGGCCGCCCGTCTGCAGGCCGACGACTCGCGTGCGCAGTTGGTGGCCTCGCTGCGTGCGCAATATCAGCGCGCTGCCGGGCTGCAACGTGCCGCCGAGCTCTACGACCGCGCCCTTGCCGAAAACCAAGGCCCGGCGCTGCTGCGCAAGGCTCTTGACCACGGCCAAATCTCCATGGCCGAGTATCTGCTGCAGATGGAGCGCTTCTACAATGCCTCCACGGCTGCCCTCTCGGCCCGCCGCGACCTTGCCGCCGCGCGAGCCACGCTTTCTTCAATTGAAAATTAATAATTGAAAATTGAAAGTTTTTTAGTTTTTAGTTTTTAGTTTTCAGTTTTTAGTTTTTCAGTTGAGAGTTTAGGGTCCTTAGGGTCTATAGAGACCTTAGGGACCTTAAAGTTGGGGGGAGTTTGGAGGAATCTCATTTTTTCTTTGTATATTTGCATAATATTTACGACTGACAAAGAAATTTGATGAAATTTGATGAACTTGACCTGAGCGACGACGTGCTCGATGCACTCGACGCGATGAACTTCGACGAGTGTACGCCCATCCAGGAGCAAGCCATTCCGGCGGCCCTGGATGGACGCGACCTCATAGCCGTGGCGCAGACAGGCACGGGCAAGACCGCTGCCTTCCTGCTCCCGGTGATCGACGAGCTCAACTATCGCGAGGCCTCTAATTCGGTGAAGTGTGTGGTGATGACCCCCACTCGCGAGTTGGCCCTGCAAATCGACCGTCAACTTCAGGGATTCTCCTATTTCGTGCCTATTTCGGGCACGGCCATTTATGGTGGTACCGACGGCGCCGGATATGCCCAACAGCAGCAGGCGCTGAAGATGGGTGCGGAGGTGGTGATTGCCACCCCCGGCCGCTTGTTGGCCCACCTGAGCATGGGCTACGTAGACCTTAGCCACGTGGAGTTTTTCATCCTCGACGAGGCCGACCGTATGCTCGACATGGGATTCTACGACGACATTATGCAGATTGCTTCGCATCTGCCCAAGCAGCGCCAGACGCTGATGTTTTCCGCCACCTTCCCGCCCAAAATCCAGAAGATGGCCAAGGCTCTGCTCCACGACCCCGTGGAAATCAAAATAGCCGTGAGTCGCCCCTCCGACGCCATTGAGCAGCAGGTCTACATCTGCCACGAGACGCAGAAGGAGGCCGTGTTGCGCCATCTGTTTGCCACCGTTAGCTCCAAGCGCGTCATCGTGTTTGTGAGCTCCAAACTCAAGGTCAAGGAGCTGGCCCGCACGCTGCGTCGCGCCCACTTCAAGGCCGACGAGATGCACTCCGACTTGGAGCAGCAGAAGCGTGAGGTGGTGATGAACGACTTCCGCAACGGACACATCGACATCCTCGTGGCCACCGACATCGTGGCCCGCGGCATCGACATCGACGACATTTCGCTGGTGGTGAACTACGACGTGCCCCACGACCCCGAGGACTACGTGCACCGCATTGGTCGCACGGCCCGCGCCGGCGAATCGGGCACGGCCGTCACCCTGGTGGGCGAACGCGACCGCCGCAAGTGGGCCGGCATTGAAAAATTCTTGGGCAAACCCGTCAGACGCGGTGTGATGCCCGATGCCCCCGAAGCGCCGGCCACCCCCGCCGACGCCGACGGCCGCAGCCGCTCGCGCTCGCGCAATCGCAATCGCCGTCATGGCGGCGGCAACGGTGCCCCCAAAGCCGAGGGCGGCCAACCACGCACGGCCAAGCCCGACAGCGGCAAAAAGCATCGCGGCAACCGCCACCGCAAGTCGCCCCAACAGAAACCGCCGCAGCAACAAGGATGAGCGCACTGCAAACCTATCGCCACTGCGCGCCCGTGGAGCTGGAGTGCGGCGTCACGCTGCCCGAAGTAACCATCGCCTACCACACCTTCGGCACGCTCTCGCCCAAGGGCGACAACGTCATCTGGGTGTGTCACGCCCTGACGGCCAATTCCGACGTGGCCGACTGGTGGCCCCACACCGTGGAGAGCGGCCGCTTTCTCGACCCCGAGCGCTATTTCGTGGTCTGCGCCAACATCCTCGGCTCACATTACGGCACCACCGGCCCCCTGTCTATCAACCCCGCCACCGGCCAACCCTGGTATGACACCTTTCCGGCTGTGACCGTGCGCGACATGGTTGGCGTCCACCGTCTGCTGGCTGCCCACCTTGGCATCAGCCGCGTGGAGCTGCTCATAGGCAGTTCGCTGGGCGGATTTCAGTGCATGGAATGGGCCCTGATGGAACCCGACTTCGCCACCCACGTGGCCCTGATTGCCACCACCCCCGTCACCAAGCCGTGGGCCGCCGCCTTCAACGAATCGCAACGCATGGCCATTGAAGCCGACGCCACGTGGGGCCAACCGCGCCCCGACGCTGCCGCCGCCGGCCTCGCCGCCGCGCGCTCCATAGCCCTGCTGAGCTATCGCGGAGCCACCGCCTACGACCTCACCCAGGCCGACCAAGGCGCCTCCACCGACCCCGCCGACCCATTCCGCCGCCGCGTCCACTCCTATCAACGCCACCAAGGCGACAAACTCTGCCGCCGCTTCAACGCCTACAGCTACCACCTGCTCTCGCGCGCCGTCGACGCCCACGACGTGAGCCGCGGCCGCGGCGACATGGCCTCGACCCTGGCCACGTTTCGCCCCCGGGCGCTGGTGGTGGCCATCACCTCCGATATCCTCTTCCCCCCGTCGGACCACACTCCGCTGGCCACACTGATTCCCGGCGCCGAATACCACGTGATCGACTCCTCGTTTGGCCACGACGGCTTCCTGATTGAACACGAAAAACTCAACGACCTTATCACAGACTTTCTCGCAAAATGAGCACCTCCAATCGTATCCTCCACATAGGCCTCTTCGGCTTCGGCACAGTGGGCCGCGGCCTCTATGAACTCCTCGAAACCACACGCCCCGACTCCGTGGAAGTGTGTCGCATCTGCGTGCGCGACCTCAACAAGCATCGCAACGGCCCCGCCACCCATCTGCTCACCACCTCGTGGGACGACATCTTCCGCGACCCCAACATCAACTTCATTGTGGAGCTCATCGACGACGCCGAGGCATCGTATCAAATCGTGTGTCGCGCCCTGCGCGAGGGCAAAACCGTGGTGAGCGGCAACAAGAAAATGCTTGCGCGCCATCTGCCCGAACTCATCGCCCTGCAAGAGCAAACCGGCACCCCGCTGCTCTACGACGCCAGCGCCTGCGGCAGCATCCCCGTGATTCGCAACCTCGAGGAATATTACGACAACGACCTGCTCATCTCCGTGAAAGGTATCCTCAACGGCTCCTCCAACTATATCCTCACCAAGGTGTTTAACCACCACATGGACTATGCCGACGCCCTGCGTCAGGCCCAAGAGGCCGGGTTTGCCGAGAGCGACCCGTCGCTCGACGTGGATGGCTGGGACTCGCTCTACAAGCTCATCATCATCACCGTCCACGCCTTTGGCACCTACGTCGCCCCGGAGGATATCTTCACCTTTGGCATCTCGCATATGAACGCCGACGACGTGCGCTTTGCCAACGAAAAGGAGCGCCGCATCAAGCTCGTGGGCCACGTGGAGAAGCTCCCCGACGGCCGTCTGGCCATGTGCGTGATTCCGCAGCTGCTCTCGGCCAACAAATATATCTACGGCGTTGACGACGAATTCAACGGCGTGGTGATCAAAGGACTCTACTACGACAAGCAGTTTATGTTTGGTCGCGGTGCCGGCGGCCATCCCACCGGTTCGGCCATCTTGAGCGACATCACCGCCTGTCTCTACAACTACAAATACGAATATAAGAAGCGCAATCGCCCCTCGGGGTGCGTGCCGCAGTTCACCAACGACGTGAGCTTCCGCATCTATTGCCGCTATGGCTCCGCCGACGACTTGGCGCTTCTCAACTTCGAGGAGATCACCGAGCGCTACACCTCCGGCCACTACAACTACGCCGTGGGCCGCGTCTCCCTGGCGCAACTCCACGCCATAGCTCCCGAGCTGCGCCGCCGCGACATCTTCGTGGCCGCCTACCCGATGAGTTAGTTGAAAATTGAAAATTGAAAATTGAAAGTTTTTAGTTTTTAGTTTTTTAGTTTTTAGTTCTTCGTTTTTTAGGTGATTCGGAAGGCATTTGAGCTGTTTGAGTCGGGTGCAATCAACCACGTGGAGATTGGCACCACACGCGGCCTGCAGCAGATACATCGCGCACTGTTTGGCGGTCTCTACGACTTTGCCGGCGAAATCCGCACGCTCAACATCTCGAAGGGCGGCTTCCGCTTTGCCAATTCGCTTTATCTCAAGGAAGCTCTCGCTGCGATAGAAAAAATGCCCGAAGTGACCTTCGAGCAAATTGTTTCGAAATATGTGGAGATGAACATCGCCCACCCGTTTATGGAGGGAAACGGCCGAGCCACACGCATATGGCTCGACCTGATTCTCAAACGCAGTTTGGGTCGCGTGGTCGACTGGCAAAAGGTGGACAAGGAGCTTTATCTCCAGGCCATGGAACGCAGCCCCATCAACGACCTCGAGCTCCGCTATCTGCTCACGTCGGCTTTGACCGCCGACGTGGACAATCGCGAGATTCTCTTCAAGGGCATCGAGCAGTCTTACTACTACGAGCGCCCGGATTAGGGGGTGGGGTGCGCTCAGAAGCGTTGGCGAGCGGCGTCCCAGCGCTGATAGAGCTCGTCGGAGCCGAGGATTTTGCGCATGCTCTTGCAGAGTTTTTGTTCCTGTTTTGCCAGAGTCTTTTGGCGTTTGGCCATCTCCTTTTCGGTGAGCGGTTTGTCGGCCTTGACGCGCGCCGGGCGTTGCGTGGGCTGCTGTTGGCCGGCTTCGCCCTGAGGCATCTCGCCGCCACCGGGCATTCCCATACCCATGCCGCCACCGCCGGGGCCACCCATGCCGCCGCCGGGGCCACCCATCATGCCGCCGCCGCCCATGCCACCGGGCCTGCCGCCGCCTTGAGGGCCGCCTTGCGGGCGCTGCATGGCGCTGCTGCCGGAGCCTACGGCCGTGGGAAATTCTTCGCCAAACACGGCTTTGTTAAACTTGGAATAGGCGTCGTAGACCTTGGCAAACTGCTTGTCGGTCAACGAAAACTCTTTGCGGATGGCGTCGGCCTGTTCGTAGGTCGACGGACGGTCGCCCTGCGGGGGTGCCGGCTGCTGCTCTTGCGGCATAGGCGGCATCTGCTGCGCCTCTTGGCCAAAGGCCGACGACGCCAACATCAGCGCCGCCGCCAAAAACGTAATCTTTTTCATAACTGTCTGTGTTAGTTCGGTGCCGCAAAGTTATGCATTAAAGTTGAAAATTGAAAATGGAAAATTGAAAGTTGAAAGTTCAAAGTTCAAAGTTCAAAGTTGAAAGTTCCCTAAAGACCCTAAAGACCCTAAAGACCCTAAAGACCCTAAAGACCTTAGGGACCTTAAAGACCTTAGGGACTTTCAACTCCCAACTCCCGAACTCCCCAACTGCGAACTTTCAATTTTCAATTTTCAATTTTCAATTATAATCGGTAACTTTGCATTAGATTAATCCGAACACTTGACGTATGCGTAAGTTTGCAACCTTGATTCTGGCGGCTGTGTGCAGCGCCGGCTTGGCCGGTGCGGCTCAGACGCGTGTGGCCTGTATCGGCAATAGCATTACCTATGGCATGACCTTGGCCGACCGTGAACACGAGAGTTATCCCGCTCAGCTTCAGCAGCTTTTGGGCGACGACTATCTGGTGGGCAACTTCGGTCGCAACGGCGCCACTCTGCTGCGCCACGGCCACAATCCCTACGTGAAAAATCCCGAATATCCCGCGGCGCTCGACTTCCGGCCCGACATAGCCATCATCCATTTGGGCACCAACGACACCGACCCGCGCAATTGGCCCAACCTGAGCGAGGAGTTCAACGCCGACTATCTGGCGCTAATCGACACTCTGCGCGCCGTGAATCCGCAGGTGCGCATCATAGTGGCCAACATGGCCCCCATAGGCACTCAGCATCGCCGCTTCAGCAGCGGCACTCGCCGGTGGCGCGACGCCATCCGCGAGGCCATTCCGCAGGTGGCACAGGCCGCCGGAGTGGAGCTTATAGACTTTGCCACTCCGCTGCGCGACCGTCAGAACCTCATCCCCGACGCCCTTCACCCCACAGCCGAAGGCGCCGGCCTGCTCGCCCACACCGTCTATAGCGCAATCACCGGCGAATATGGCGGACTGCAACTTCCGGCGGTCTACGGCTCCGGAATGGTGCTGCCGGCCGGACGCCGTTTCACCATCAGCGGCACCGACGATGCCCGTCGGCGTGTGAGCGTAGCCATCGGAGAGCAAACGGCCGAGGCCATCACCGACAATTGCGGCCGCTGGGCCGTGAGCATCGCCCCCTTGGCCGTGGGCGGCCCTTACACCGTCAGCGTCACCGACGACGCCGGCGACGCCCTGCGCCTGACCAATGTGTTGGCCGGCGAGGTGTGGCTCGCTTCGGGCCAGAGCAACATGGAATTTCGCTTGCGCAACGCCGCGGATTCGCCCCGCAACCTCACGCCCGACACCCTGCTGCGTGTGCTGAACATGCAGCCGCGAGCCTACACCAACGCCGAGACGTGGGACTCGCTGACCTGCGCCGCCATCAACCGCCTCGACTACTATCTGCCGGCCACGTGGCAGCAGCCCGACGGCGACTTCAGCGCCGTGGCCTACGGCTTTGGTCGCACTTTGGTGGACTCGCTGCAGGTGCCCGTGGGAATCATCTGCAATGCCATCGGCGGCAGCGGCACGGAGGCGTGGATCGACGTCGAGACGCTTCAACATCAAATCCCGGCGCTGCTGCTCGACTGGACCGCCAACGACTATCTCCAGCCGTGGGTGCGTCAGCGCGCCGTGGAGAATATGGGCAACGCCGACTTCGGCTCGCGTCACCCCTATGAGCCGTCGTATCTCTACTCCGCCGGCATCCGCCCGCTCGAAGGTTTCCCCATAAGCGGCGTCATCTGGTATCAGGGCGAGAGCAACGCCCACAATGTGGAGCTCCATGAGCAACTTTTCCCGATGCTCGTCGACTCCTGGCGCCGCGCTTTCGGCAACCCCGAGTTGCCCTTCATTGCCACACAGCTCTCGTCGCTCAATCGCCCCTCGTGGCCCTCGTTTCGCGACAGCCAACGCCGCTTGGCGCAGACCGTCGACCATAGCTATATGGCCGTGACCTCCGACTTGGGCGACTCGCTCGACGTGCACCCGCGCCGCAAGGCCCCGGTGGGCCGCCGTTTGGCCCTGCAAGCCTTGCGTAACGTCTATGGCCGGACCGTCACCGCCGACGGCCCGACGCCTGTGAGCTGCACGGCCATGCCCGACGGCTCGCTGCGTCTGCTCATGGCCAACGCCCGCGGAATGCACGGGGCCGACGGCGCCGCGGTGCGCACCTTTGAGATGGCCGAAGCCGACGGCGTTTTCCGCCCGGCCCATGCCCAAATTTCCGATTCGATAATCACTCTAACTAACCCCGATATGAAATCCCCCAAATTTGCCCGCTACGGCTGGCAAGCTTTCACCCGCGCCAACCTCGTGAACTCCGACTCACTGCCCGCCTCAACCTTCCGCATCGAGGCCTCTGAGCGCGAAGGCGGCCTGGAATATGGCGTCAGCGGCGCCTATGCCGGCGAGGTGGCCGGACGTCCGGTGGTGGCCGGCGGCTGCAATTTCCCCTACGACGACCCCATTGCCGTGGCCCCCTCGGCAAAACGATACTATCAAGGCATCTATGATGCCGCCTCCGGCGCGCGCCTCGGCTCGCTGCCTGTGCGCACGGCCTATGGGGCCTCAGTCTCCACCCCGGCCGGGCTGCTGATGATTGGCGGCGAAGGCCTCTCCGACGTTTGGCTCTTCGACGGCACGCAGCTGCACACCCTTGCCTCGCTGCCCTGCGCCGTGGACAATGCCTATGCCGCCACCGACGGCCATAGCGTCTACCTCGTGGGCGGCAACCACGACGGTGTCCCCTCGGCGGAGGTGTTGATGCTCGACTTGGCCGACCTGCAAGGCCCCTGGCGCGTAGTGGCCACCATGCCGGGCAATCCGCGAGTGCAGCCCGTGGCCGCCATCTCCGGCGACAAGCTCTACGTGTGGGGCGGTTTCTCGCCGCGCCGCGCCGACGCTGAGCCCGCTGTGGCCACCGAAGGCTTGGCCCTCGACTTGGCCTCGGGCCGCTGGACCACAGTGGCCGCTCCCCGCGACGGCCGCCGCGAGCTCACTCTGAGCGGCGGCGTGGCCGCAACGCTTGCCGACGGCACCATCATTTGCACCGGCGGAGTGAACCGCGAAATCTTCCTGGCAGCCATCACCTGTCAGGCCCCCGACTATCTGACTCACCCCGTGGAGTGGTATCGCTTCAACGGCCGCGTGTGTCGCTTCTCGCCCCAGACCGGCTCCTGGCAGGTGGAGAAATCGCAGGCCGACTATGCCCGCGCCGGAGCCTCGGCCATTGTCTTACCCGCAGCTGCGGATGCTTCCACGCAGCAGCTGATGCTGCTCGGCGGCGAAGCAAAACCGCGTGTGCGCAACCCCAAAACGTCCACCATCGAGTGTGCCCTCAATCGCTCTAAATGATCTCCATACGCAATCTGTCGGTCGAATTCAGCGCCAAAGCTCTGTTCGACAACATCAACTATGTGATTAACCGCCGCGACCGCATTGCCCTGGTGGGCAAAAACGGTGCCGGCAAGTCCACCATGCTCAAAATCATCGCCGGGGTGCAACGTCCCACCTCCGGCTCCGTGGACATCCCCTCGGGCATCACCGTGGGCTATCTGCCGCAGACGATGACCACCACCGACTCCTGCACCGTGGCCGACGAGGCCCGCAAGGCCTTCAGCTCGCTCCACGAGATGCACGCCATGCTCGACTCCCTGAACGAGCAGCTGGCCACGCGCACCGACTATGAGTCGGCCTCCTACGCCGAACTCATCGAGCAGGTGAGCGCTCTGACCGAGCGCCTGGCCATGGAAGACGGTTCCTGCGGCGAGGCCGAAATCGAGAAAACGCTCATCGGTCTGGGCTTCACGCGCGAAGACTTCAACCGCCCCACGCGCGAATTTTCCGGCGGCTGGCGCATGCGCATCGAGTTGGCCAAAATCCTGCTGCAACGCCCCGACGTGTTGCTGCTCGACGAACCCACCAACCACCTCGACATCGAGTCAATCCAATGGCTCGAAGCCTTTCTGGTGCGCCACAGCGGCGCCGTGGTGTTGGTGAGCCACGACCGCGCATTCATCGACAACGTCACCAACCGCACCATCGAAATCTCGCTGGGCCGAATCTACGACTACGCCGTCAACTATTCGCGCTACGTAGTGCTCCACCAAGAGCGCATCGCCCAGCAGATGCGCGCCTATCAAAACCAGCAGAAGCAGATTGCCGACACAGAAGAGTTTATCGAACGTTTCCGCTACAAGGCCACAAAGGCCGTGCAGGTGCAGAGCCGCATGAAGCAGTTGGCCAAAATCGAACGTATTGAGGTCGACGAGGTCGACACGTCGCACCTGTCGCTGCGCTTCCCGCCGGCCCCGCGCTCGGGCGACTATCCCGTCATTGCCGAAGGGGTGGGGAAGAGCTATGGCTCCCACCGGGTGTTTGCCGACGCCACCTTCACCATCAAACGCGGCGAAAAGGTGGCCTTCGTGGGCAAAAACGGCGAGGGCAAGTCCACCCTGGTGAAGTGCATCATGAATGAAATCCCCTTTGACGGCACTCTCAAAATAGGCCACAACGTGAAAATCGGCTACTTCGCTCAAAATCAGGCGCAACTGCTCGACGGCGAAGTCACCGTGTTCGACACCATCGACCGCGTGGCCGTGGGCGACATCCGCACCAAGATTCGCGACCTGCTCGGTGCCTTCATGTTTGGCGGCGAAGACGTCGACAAGAAGGTGAAGGTGCTCTCCGGCGGCGAAAAAACGCGCCTGGCCATGATTCGCCTGCTTCTGGAGCCGGTGAACCTGCTCATCCTCGACGAACCCACCAACCACCTGGATATGCGCACCAAAGATATCCTCAAACAGGCCATTCGCGACTTCGACGGCACGGTCATCGTGGTGAGCCACGACCGCGAATTTCTCGACGGACTCGTGGAGAAGGTCTACGAGTTTGGCGGTGGCCGCGTGCGCGAATGTCTCGGCGGCATCTACGAATTTCTCGAAAAGAAAAAACTCGCCTCGCTCCAAGAACTCGAAAAGAAATCCACCCCTGCGCCTGCGCCCGCTGCTGCTGCGGCGGCCACTGCCGCGCCCGCGCCGCGTCAGCTCTCCTACGCCGAAAAGAAGGAGCGCGACCGCGCCATCAACCGCGCCGAAAAGCGCGTCAAAGAAGCCGAGGCCGAAATCGCCAAAATAGAGGCTGAAATCGCCGCCCTTGAGGCCGAACTCGCCGCCGGCACCTCCACCGACCCCGACATCTACAACCGCCACGCCGCCCTCCACAAAAAGCTCGACAACGCCATGAGCGTCTGGGAGCTCGCCGAAGCGGAGCGCGAAAGCCTCAACTGAATGGCCTCACCCCGGCCCTCCCCTGAATGGAAGGGAGCGCCAAGTGAGGCGAGGGAGCGATAGGTGTCCATTGTTGCTCATTTTCGGGAAAAAATAGGGAAAAAATAGGGAAAGATAGGGAAATTTTCAAAAATTTCCCTATCTTTGCATCCAAAATACCCCCTGATATGATAGAACCAACTCCAAGACTCAGCAATGACAACCTGCAAGATGCCCTA
>CAZJWM010000025.1:0-21888 GCA_964549975.1 uncultured Bacteroides sp.
ATGCCATAGCCACAGCATCGACCGACTCCAGCGCATCACCGGCTACCTCGTGGGTACCACCGACCGCTGGAACTCCGGTAAGCTCGCCGAGCTCAACGACCGCGTGGTCCACAAATGAACGACACGCTTAGAATCCTACAGATAGTCCCCGGCACATCGGTTGATGGGCCGGGGCTTCGCACCTCTATCTACCTGGCCGGCTGCTCTCACCGCTGCCCCGGATGCCACAACCCCGCATCGTGGGCGTTCGACGCCGGAGAGGAGATGACCGTTGAGGAGGTGGTGCGCATAGTCCGTGCTCACGGTTTCAACGTCACACTCACCGGCGGCGACCCGTTGCAACACGCCAACATCCGCGCCGTCGGTCGGCTCGTGGAGCGGCTGCGCCAAGAGGGGTTCACAGTGTGGTGTTTCACCGGCTACACATTCGAAGAGCTCCTGTCGCTGCCGCAATTGGCCGAGATGCTCCCGCAATTTGAAGCCATAGTGGAAGGCCCGTTCATCGAAGCGCTGCGCGACACCACGCTGCAATTTCGCGGTTCGTCAAACCAACGCATCCTCCGCCCCGACGGCTCGCCCTGGCGTAGCCCATGGAGTGAACTCTAAACCGCCTCCCGACGTTATAGCGAAAGAAACACTCAACACTCTCTTAATCGCTATAATGTTATGAAAAAACTCATCTTCCTTCTGACCATCGCCGCCGCAGGGTGGGGCATCACCTCCTGCTGCGACGACAACGACGACCTGCCCGAAGTAGACGTGCGCGTGTGCATGAGCGGCGCCATCCAAGCCGAGCTCAGCAATTGCCTCTACATCAACACCGGAAGCAACCTCAAAGTGGATTCCCTACTGGTGACGCCAACCAACGGCCATAAGACCGTAGTCAGCATTGCCGGCTACTATCTCGCCGGTCTCCCCATCGGCGCCACGTCCGTCTCGCCCTACGCCATGAAGATTCCCACCGGCTCACTCTCCGTTGGGCTCTATCCGCTCACCATCCGCGCGCAAGTGTTGCAAAACGACAGAGCGCCGGCGCTGCTGGTGCTGCGCTACACCGTGGCCGTGCAAGATTCCGTGATAGTGACCGACACCATCACTCCGCAGCCACTCTTTCCCGACGAGATTTCGCTGAGCTTTAAGGAAATTTGATTAACTTTGCAATCGAAAACGAAACCACTTATCCATAACTCTCAACAACTCAGATGAAGAAATTTTTACTCGCGGCCGCTTCAGCCCTGGCTCTGGTGGCTTGCAACAACGACAAAGCCTTCACGCTCACCCTCACCGTGCCGCAAGAGGCCGTAGGCCAAAAAATCTCCCTGCTCAAAAATGGCGGCCTCGACACCCTGGCCACCACCAACGTCACCGACACCATTGTAGTGCTCCAGGGCAACGTTGACGCGCCCATGATGTCTATCGTGGCCATTGGCAACTATCCCATTGCCCAGCTCGTGATTGAATCGGGCGACATCACCATCGACAACGAAGGCACCCCTGCCGGCACCCCCACCAACGACGCCTACGGCAAGCTCTACCACGAACTGCTGGAGCCCTCATTTGCCGCCATCAGCGAGGCGCAAAGCGACGAAGTGGAACAGGATATCTTCAACAACAAGCTCATCCCCGGCGTGAAAACCTTCATCGCCGCCAACGTTGGCAACCTCTACAATCCGATGCTGGTGACGATGGTTGCGCCCTACATGACGCTGCAGCAGGCCAACGACATCATCTCCGCCGACCCCGCCATCAAAGATGACGAATCGGTCAGCTCCGCGCTCAGCAATTTGGAGCGCAAAGAGGCCACAAACGTTGGCAAGAAATACACCGACCTCACCATCAAACAAGAGGATGGCTCCGACGCGAAACTCAGCTCCTACATTGAGCCCGGCAAATACACCCTGGTTGACTTCTGGGCATCGTGGTGCGGCCCCTGCCGTCGCGAGATTCCCGTCATCAAAGCGCTCTACGACAAATATCACTCCAAAGGTCTGAACGTGGTGGGCGTGGCCGTGTGGGACAAACCCGCCGACACCAAAGCCGCCATCGAAAGCGAACAGATTCCCTGGCCCGTGATTCTCAACGGCACACGCGAAACCACTGCCACCTACGGCATCATGGGCATCCCCTGCATCATGCTCATCGGCCCCGACGGCACAATCCTCGGCCGCGACCTCTTCGACGCATCGCTCACCGCTGCCGTCGACAAGGCCATGCAGCAATAATCCGATTTCACAACACTCAAATCCATGGGTCGTGCTTTTGGCGCGGCCCATATTTTTTGCGCAAAATTCAAAGAAAAACGTCGGAGCAGTTGGCCGATTGAGCGGAATTTCGTACTTTTGCAGAGTATGAAGCGCAAAGTGGCAACAACATTCAAAGTTGATGCGGCGATGGTGCCGATTTTCATCGGTGTGTGCCTCACCGGCATCAAAACTCATGTGAGTTTCCCATCCGGGCCTTTCCAAGCTTGGATGACGGCTCACATCTATCTGTCGCTACTATTTCTGGCCTTGGCGCTGTGGCACGTGTGGCTCCATCGCGGCTGGTATCGCGCCCTGCGCATCCGCAATCGCAAAGCCCGTCGCCATCCCACGCTGATGCTCAACGCAGTGAGCCTCTTCGTGGCTGCCACCGGGTTGCTCCTCTGGGGCGGCATATCCGGTTCGGGCTGGTGGATTGGCCATTGGCACTGGATTGGCGGATTGGTGATGACATTCTTTGGCGTGGCTCACGCTGTGCGTCGCGGAAATCGGTTAATTAAAGGACTGTTTGCGAAATGAAAGAATACAGCTCGGAATATCTGGAGAATATTCGCAAGATCATAGCTCAGCATGATGTGGCGGCAGCAACCGAAGAGTTGCAGGAGCTGCACCCGGCCGACATTGCCGAACTCTATCAAGACCTCGACTTGGAGGAGGCCGAATTCCTCTTCAAACTGCTCGACGAGGAGACGGCCGCCGACGTGCTGCTCGAACTCGACGAAGACGACCGCAAGAAGCTGCTCGAAAACATGCCCAATGAGGTCATCGCAAAGCAGATTGACCACATGGACACCGACGACGCCGTCGACCTCATCCAAGAGCTGGACAAGGAAGACCGCGAAGAGGTGCTCTCGCAACTCGACGACATGGAGCAGGCCGGCGACATCATCGACCTGATGCAATATGACGAAGACACCGCCGGCGGCTTGATGGGCACGGAGATGATTGTGGTCAACGAAAACTGGTCGATGCCCGAATGCATCAAAGAGATGCGACTCCAAGCCGAAGAGCTCGATGACATCTACAACGTCTACGTGGTTGACGACGACGAGCGCCTGCGCGGTGTGTTGCCGCTGAAAAAGATGATCACCCATCCATCCGTGAGCAAAATCAAACACGTGATGGAGGAGGAGCCCGTGGCCGTGAAGACCGACACCCCGGCCGAAGAGGTGGCACAAGACTTCGAGAAATACGACCTTGTGGCCATGCCTGTGATCGACTCCATAGGCCGATTGGTGGGACAAATCACCGTCGACGACGTGATGGATCATGTGCGTGAAAGCGCCGAGCGCGACTATCAATTGGCATCCGGTCTTAGTGCCGACGTGGAAACCGACTCCTCATGGTTTGCACAAACCAAGGCCCGCTTGCCATGGCTGCTGATAGGCATCGCCGGCGGCATTGCCAACTCCATGATTCTTGGCAACTTCGAACAAGGCTTCATGACCAACCCGGCCATGGCTCTCTACATCCCGCTGATTGGCGGCACCGGCGGAAACGTGGGCATCCAGTCAAGCGCCATCGTGGTGCAAGGCTTGGCCAACGGCTCGCTGGAGGTGGGCAAAGCCACCAAGCAAGTGCTCAAAGAGGTGGGCGTGGGCTTGCTCAACGCCTCAATGATTGCCGGATTGGTGTTCATCTACAACTGCTTCCGCTTGGGGGCTTCGCAAATCACCACATTGGCCGTGTCAATCAGCCTCTTCTGCGTGGTGATTTTCGCCTCCGTGTTTGGCACATTCGTGCCTCTGACGCTCGAAAAACTGAAAATTGACCCTGCGCTGGCCACCGGCCCCTTCATCTCCATCACCAACGACATCATCGGCATGGTGATCTACATGTGTGTGTCGGCAGCGCTGCTCAACACCTTTGGCGTCAACTTCTGATTGATGTGATTAACCCCCTAATATGATAGACTCAACAGACCTACTTGATTTAATTGAGGAGCGCATTGCCGGACTCAACCTGCCAAGCTCGCTCCCCGGACTTTACCAGCCAATTAGATATACCATGGAGAGCGGCGGCAAACGCCTTCGCCCCATGCTGCTCATGGCCTCCTGCCAGGCTATGGGCGTAAACCCCAACGAAGCACTCAACCAAGCAGTTGGCCTTGAGATGTTTCACAACTTCACGCTGCTCCACGACGACGTGATGGACCGCGCCGACACTCGCCGCGGCCGCCCCACAGTCCACGCCAAGTGGAACGACACCACCGCCATCCTCTCCGGCGACACCATGCTCACTCTGGCCACGCAACTGATGTGCATGGCTCCGGTGGAGAAACTGCCCCGAGTGATGCAAATCTTCAACCGCACGGCCATTGAGGTCTACGAAGGTCAGCAAATGGACATGGACTTCGAATCGCGCACCGACGTGAGCGAAGCCGAATATCTTGAGATGATTCGTCTGAAGACCTCTGTGTTGCTCGGTTGCGCTTGCGAATTGGGCGCACTGATGGCCGACGCCGGCGAAGTGCAAATCAAAGGGCTCTACGACTTTGCCGAAAACCTTGGCATAGCCTTCCAGCTGCAAGACGACTATCTCGACACGTTTGGCTCCACCGAAGTGTTTGGCAAAGAGGTGGGCGGCGACATACTCAATAATAAAAAAACATGGCTTCTGATCAAAGCTCTGGAAGAGGAGCCCCAAGAGGTGGCCAAGGTGATGGCTATGCCTCGCTCCGCGGCCAAAGTGGAGGCCATGACGGAAATCTACAACGACCTGCGCCTGCCGGCCCTGATTCACGACCTGATCGACGACTATGCTACCCGCGCTATCGAATGCCTTGACACGGTGAATATGAGCACGGTAGACAGCAACTGGTTTGCCGCACTAACTCGCTCACTATCCACTCGCACATCATAATCTCCGTCGCATCAAGAAAATCGTTGATTTTCTTGATGGCCACATTAAACTTTTCGCCTCCAACCGAGTCAAACCAAGTAAATAAATACTCCAAGACATATGAATCTATACCGTCGATTATTGCTTTTGGGTGTTGCTCTATGCGGAGCTGCCTACGCAGCCAACGCCGAGCAACTCACCTCCACGATTTCATGGGAGGTGAAAGACAGTGTGCTCTACATCACCGGCACAGGCGAAATGCCCAACTTCTCTCGCAACGAACTGCAACATTGGCAGCCGCAATCGATTTCCGAAACCATCAACGCCATTGTCATCGGCGAGGGAATCACCAAGGTGGGCAACTACGCCTTCTATTCGCCCCGACTCGACGACAGCTACTCGCGCCGCACTCAAGGCGACTACACCTTCAAGACCGAGCAGCAGAAAATTTCGAAATACCACAACGTCAAGAGCATCACTCTGCCCTCAACGCTGAAGGAGATTGGCACCAATGCCTTCCAGAATCTCTCGGTGCCCTTCATCAACATCCCCAACAGCGTCACCAAAATCGGCGGCTCCGCCTTTGCCTACTCCGAGCTGCGCTGCCTGCGCATACCGAGCAAGCTCACAAAGATGGGCGTAAATGCCTTCGAAGGAATTGAGTCACTGCGCTCCATCGACTTCAACCACGCATCATTCAAGTTGCCCAACGGCGCCTTCTTCATGTGCGTGGGGCTCAACACCATCCGCAATGCCGAAAACGTGGAGCAGGTCTACGACAACACATTCGGTTGCACCGCCTTCAACGACATTGCCGACATCAGCACCTACGCGGCAGAGAGCCAATTGGGTGTTTACTTGGTGGCCCGCATGATGCCGTGGGAAAAATATTGCGAAGCAAATCAACTGCCCGAACCCAAGATCTCCACGGCGTGGCAAACCAAGATTGAAACCGACATTCGCTCATGGGAGCATAAGACTCGCAACGAGAGCGAACTCCAATGGCATGCCCGAGTGAACGACTACACTCGCAGCGTGCTTCGCGACTCGCTCACGCAAATGGCCGCCGCCGAATTTCCCACAGAAAACGAAGCGTATTTCGCCAAAGTGGCAGCCATGCGCCAACGCTACGACTCCGACCGCGCAGCGCTGATTCGCCAATACTACGCTGATCTCACCGGCGAAGAAATCACCATGTTCCGCCTCGACAATTTCAGCCTTGAGCCCTACGACTCCGAGCGCGGAGTGGCCACAATTCAATCCGACCATTACGGCACATTCGTGGCACCGGTTTCCGCCGACGAAGCTCAAATCCTGAAGGCGAACTTAGGCGAAATCATGCGCAACTCGGTGCCCACATTCCGGCCCAAAGGCGAGGACGTGGCGCTGCGCACCGTGCAGATCAACGTTGGCGGCCGCGACTTGTATGCCGCCATCGTGGCCGACGAAGCCCAATAAGCACTATCATAACTAACACCTATAAAATACCAACCCAACCATGATGACATTTCTTATAATTCTGATCCTCGCGGCCATCGGCATCTCCTTCTTTGCCGGATTTTCACATGGCAATCGCAACGGACAACCCACCAACGACTTCGGCGACGAGATTGACGACGAAGAAGCTGAACCCGGAAGCGAATTCTCACGCGAGGAGCTCGACTATTGGTATCTCAACCAAGTCGACGACGATGACGAGTAACCCCATCGTTAGCCCTACCAATCAACAAGAATACAGCCCCGAAGTCGCTGATATAGTCGGCTTCGGGGCTGAGTCTTTATTTTCGGGGAATTATTTGCGGCGTTTGCGCGAGGATGTTTCGCGCTTGCCGGTGCGCTTATGTGAACGCTTGTGAGGCTTTTCATGTTCGGGGGCACGCGATGACGGTTGCCCGTCGTCGGAGATGAGCACGAAGTCCAACTGGCGACGTTCGATGTCGGTGCGAGCCACACGAATCACCACCTTGTCGCCAAGGCGATAGACTGTGTTGGTGCGGCGGCCAACCAGACGATAGTTACGCTCGTCGAAGTCGTAGTAGTCATCGGCCAAATCGCGAACCGACACGAGACCTTCACACATATTCTCGGAAATCTCCACAAAGAGTCCCCATTCGGTGACACCCGTCACCACTCCGGCAAAGTCTTCGCCGAGGTGGCCTTCCATGAATTCCACCTGCTTGTATTTGATGGAAGCGCGTTCGGCCGACACAGCGGTCTGCTCCATCTGCGAGCAGTGGTCACACTGGCTCTCAAGCTTTTGCAACTGCACGGAGCGTCCGCCGTTGAGATAGCGGTCGAGCAGACGGTGAACCATCATGTCGGGATAGCGGCGAATGGGCGAAGTGAAGTGAGTGTAGTAGTCGAAGCAGAGACCATAGTGGCCAATGTTGGTGGTGCTATACACGGCCTTGGCCATGCTGCGTATGGCCAGTGTGGAGAGGAAGTTCTCCTCAGGCTGTCCCTTCAGCTCCTCGAGCATCTTGTTGATGGAGCGGTTGATATCCTTGGGGGTGCCGGTGGTGCGCACTTTGTAGCCAAAGGTGGATGCCAGATTTGCCAGATCGCTCAGGCGAGTGGGATCGGGCTGGTCGTGCACACGATAGACAAATGCCTTGGGCTTCTTGTGATTCGCGGGGTTGCCAATCACGGTGGCCACGGTGCGGTTGGCCAGGAGCATCAACTCTTCCACCAACTTATTGGCATCTTTCGACACCTTATAATATACGCCCAGGGGATGGCCCTCTTCGTCGAGGTTGAACTTCACCTCGGCGCGGTCAAACTCCATTGCGCCCTGTTCGAAACGTTTTGCGCGCAGAGCCTTGGCGATGCGGTCGAGCACCAGCATCTCCTCGGCATAGTCGCCTTTGCCGGTTTCGATGATCTCCTGAGCTTCTTCGTAGGCATAGCGGCGATTGCTCTCAATTACGGTTTTGGCAATGTGAGAATTGTAGACATTGCCTTTTTCATCCATCTCAAAGATGCAAGAATAGGCCAACTTCTCCTCGTTGGGACGAAGCGAGCAGATGCCGTTGCAAAGGTGTTCGGGCAGCATCGGCACGACGCGGTCTACGAGATAGACCGACGTGGCGCGGTTTTGGGCTTCGCGGTCGAGGGCGGTGTCGGGTTGCACGTAGTGGGTCACGTCGGCAATGTGTACGCCCACTTCATAGTGACCATTTTTGAGCCGACGAATACTCAGGGCATCGTCGAAGTCTTTGGCATCTTTGGGGTCAATGGTGAAGGTGAGCACTTGGCGCATATCTTCGCGGCGTGCAATCTCCTCGGGGGTGATGCCGGCGCCAATCTTGGCAGCAGCACGCTCCACGCTTTCGGGATAGTGATAGGGCAAGCCGAATTCGGCCAAGATGGCATGAATCTCTGTGTTGTTTTCGCCTTGACGGCCCAACACGTCGATGACTGCACCGGTGGGCATTTTGGCGCGTTCGGGCCATGCAGTGATTTTCACCACGGCCTTGTCGCCGGTGGTTCCTCCGTGGAGTTTATCCTTGGGGATGATAATATCCGTGGCAAGATATTTGGAGTCGGTGCTCAGAATGGCATACGAGCGTTGCACGTCGAGCACACCGATGAATGTCTGCTCGGCCGCTTCAACGATTTTCACCACTTCGGCTTCGGGTTCCACACCGCGACGGCGAGCGGCCACCGACACCATCACTTTGTCGCCGTTGAGAGCGTGCATCGAATTGCGTTCGGCCACAAAGATGCTCTCACCGTCGGAGTCGGTAATCACAGAGTTTTTGCCATTGGAACGTCGGACAAACACGCCGCTCACCACGTTGGAACGGGTAGGGGCCTTATACTTGCCGGGCGACGTCTCGATGATTTCGCCATCAAACGCAAGCTCCGCCAGGCGCAGGGCCACGGCACGCTGCTTGGCCGGAGTCTTTGCCCCGATGGCAGCGGAAACTTGTCGATAGTTAAAGGTATTTTGCTTCTGCTGGGCTATATAGCCGGCGACGAGCTGATTGAGCTGTGCATCGCCTCTTTTGTTTTTTGAGGTGCTCATAATACCTATTAAACGTTTTAGAATGAATATTGGTTGAGGGCCGAAACCGCCACGACATTATGGCTGGCCTCGGCCCTCTATTAGATCAATTAAGCGTCGATGTTGGCATACACAGCGTTTGCCTCGATGAAGTCGCGGCGAGGAGCCACGTCTTCGCCCATGAGCATCGAGAAGATGCGATCGGCCTCGGCGGCATCGCTGATATGCACTTGTTTGAGAATGCGGCGTTCGGGGTCCATGGTGGTTTCTTTCAGCTCTTTGGCGTCCATTTCACCCAGACCTTTGTAACGCTGCACCTTGGCAGTGGGGCCAAGTTTCTCCACAGCTTCGCGGAGCTGACGGTCGTCCCAGCAATATTCCTCCTGCTTGCCGCGGCTCACTTTGTAGAGCGGCGATGAGGCTATGTAGAGGTAGCCTTGCTCGATGACCGGACGCATTCGGCGGAAGAAGAATGTCATCAGAAGGGTGTCGATGTGCGAGCCATCGACATCGGCATCTGTCATGATGATAATCTTGTGATAAGCAATCTTGCTGATGTTCACCTCCTTGGAGTCGTCGTCGGTGCCGATGGTGACACGCAGAGCTCTAAACAGGGCGGTGATTTCCTGATTTTCGAAGATTTTGTGGTCCATAGCCTTCTCCACGTTGAGGATTTTACCACGAATGGGGAGGATGGCCTGATATTTGCGGTCGCGAGCCGACTTGGCGGAACCGCCTGCAGAGTCACCCTCCACGATGAAGAGTTCGCAGTCTTCAGCTATGCGACTTGTGCAGTCGGCCAATTTGCCGGGAAGGCCACCGCCACCCAGCGGCGACTTGCGCTGAATTTCGGTGCGAGCCTTGTAGGCTGCATGGCGAGCGGTTGCTGCAAGGATAATCTTTTCGATGATGGTCTTGGCCTGCTGAGGATGCTCCTCAAGATAGTCGCGCAAAGCCTCGGCCACGGCCGTCTGCACGGGGCCGCTCACTTCGCTGTTGCCAAGTTTTGTTTTGGTCTGGCCTTCAAATTGAGGCTCCATCACCTTCACCGACACGACAGCGGTCAAGCCCTCGCGGAAGTCGGAGGGGTCGATGTCCACCTTGTTCTTGGCAAGTTTGTCGAGCATCTTGTTCTCCTCGGCATATTTCTTGAGGGTGAAGGAGAGGCCGCGACGGAAACCGTTGAGGTGCGTACCACCTTCGATGGTGTTGATGTTGTTGACGAAGGAGTAGACGTTTTCGTTAAACGAGGTGTTGTAGGTCAGAGCCACCTCCACGGGCACACCCTGGCGCTCCGTATTCAGGTGAATCACGTCGTTGATCAGCGGCTCCTTCGAGGCGTCGATGTAGCGAACAAAGTCTTCCAGACCTGCTTCGGAGAAGAATTTCTCCACTTTCACGTTGCCTTCTGCGTCCTTCTGGCGACGGTCGGTCAGCGTCAGTGTGATGCCGGCATTCAGATAAGCCAGGTCGCGCAGACGATTTGCGAGAGTGTCGTAGTTGTAGACAGTCTCAACGAAAATCGACTTATCGGGGAGGAACGTGATGGTGGTGCCGGTGGTTTCGCTGGTGCCAATCACTTTCAGCTCGGAAGTGGGCTTACCGCAAGAATATTCCTGCATGTAGACATTGCCGTTGCGGCGCACTTCGGCGCGCAGATACGTGGAGAGCGCGTTCACGCAGCTCACACCCACGCCGTGCAGACCGCCCGACACCTTATAAGAACCTTTATCAAATTTACCGCCGGCGTGCAACACGGTGAGCACAACTTCGAGGGCACTCTTGTGCTCCTTTTCGTGCATATCCACGGGGATACCACGTCCATTGTCCACCACGGTAATAGAATTATCTTCGTTAATGGTCACTTCAATGTGGGTGGCATAACCGGCAAGAGCTTCATCGATGGAGTTATCCACGACCTCATACACCAGGTGATGCAAACCCTTCGACGAAATGTCGCCGATATACATGGCAGGACGCTTTCTCACGGCCTCAAGTCCCTCAAGCACTTGAATGGAACTTGCGCCGTAGTCCTGCGCTTCATTTTCTTCTAATTCGTTAGTCATATCGAATGTAACAATCGTTGTTTTCTATGCTACAAAGGTACAAAAAATCCCCGAAAAAACCAAGCCTCAAAGAAAAAGAATTTTGCCCGTCACATCGGCCGCCGATGATTGTTTTCTCGCAAAAAATTCGTACCTTTGCACCGTTAGTAAAGGTGGACAAATTTGTCTGCTTGCAACCACCATAATAAAAAATGCTAAAAGCTTATGAACTATCTTTTTACAAGCGAGTCGGTCTCTGAGGGACACCCCGACAAAGTGGCCGACCAAATTTCCGATGCTATTCTCGACGAATTTCTCGCCTTCGACCCTCAGTCGAAAGTGGCGTGCGAAACCCTTGTCACCACAGGCCAGGTGGTCATCGCCGGCGAGGTGAAAAGCAAGGCGTATGTCGACTTGATGGACGTGACCCGTCGAGTGATTTCCGGCATCGGCTACAATCGTAGCGAACTGAAATTCGACGCAGAGGCTTGCGGAGTGTTCTCGGCAATCCACGAGCAAAGCGCCGACATCAATCGCGGCGTGGACCGCGAAACCGAAGCCTCGCAAGGCGCCGGCGACCAAGGCATGATGTTTGGTTATGCCACCGACGAAACTGAAAACCGCATTCCCCTGACGCTCGACCTGAGCCACCGCATCTTGCGCGAGCTCTCCGCCATCCGTCGCGAAGGGAAGGAGATGACCTATCTGCGCCCCGACTCTAAGAGCCAAGTGACGGTGGAATACGACGAGCAAAACCATCCGGTGAGAATCCACACCATTGTGGTTTCGACTCAACACGACGAGTTTCTCGCCGACGACGAGGCTATGCTCAAGGTCATCAAAGAAGACGTGCGCAACATCGTGCTGCCGCGCGTCATCGCCCAACTCCCGGCAAAGACTCAGGCGCTGTTCGACGACAACTTGATTCTCCACGTGAACCCCACCGGCAAATTCGTGATCGGCGGCCCCCACGGCGATACCGGTCTGACCGGCCGCAAAATCATCGTCGACACCTATGGCGGCCGCGGCGCACACGGCGGCGGTGCCTTCTCGGGCAAAGACCCCAGCAAGGTTGACCGTTCCGGCGCATACGCAGCCCGCCACATTGCCCGCAATCTGGTGTCGGCCGGAGTGGCCCACGAGGTGCTGGTGCAGGTGGCCTATGCCATCGGCGTGGCCCAGCCTGTGAGTCTCACGGTGAACACCTACGGCACGTCGCTGGTGAAGATGAGCGACGCCGAGATTGCCGCCAAGGTGGCCAATCTGTTTGACATGACGCCTCACGGCATCGAAACTCGCCTGAAGCTCCGCGCCCCCATCTATCAGGAGACCGCCAGCTACGGCCACATGGGTCGCACACCGCAAGTGGTGACCAAGACCTTCAACTCCCGCTACGAAGGCGAACGCTCCATCGAAGTGGAACTCTTCACCTGGGAGAAAGAGGATATGATCGACGAAATCCGCAAAACATTCAACATCAACTGATGCGCATCGACATACTCACCGTTCTGCCCGAGATGCTGGAATCGCCGCTTGGCTGCTCCATCTTGAAACGTGCCCAAAACAAAGGGCTCGTGGAGTTTCACGTCCACAATCTGCGTGACTACACCACCAACAAGCATCGCAAAGTCGACGACTATCCCTTTGGAGGCGAAGCGGGTATGGTGATGCAAGTGGAGCCGGTAGATCGTGCCATCTCGGCACTGAAGGCCGAGCGAAGCTACGACGAGGTGATCTTCACCTCGCCCGACGGCGACCTGCTCACGCAACCGATGGCCAACCAACTCTCCATGCTCGAAAACGTGATAATCCTCTGCGGACACTACAAGGGCGTGGATTGGCGCATCCGCGAGCATTTGGTCACCAAGGAGATTAGCATCGGCGACTATGTGCTCACCGGCGGCGAAATCCCGGCAGTGGTGATTGCCGACGCAATGGTGCGACTCATCCCCGGAGCCATTGGCGACGAGCAGAGCGCACTGAGCGACTCTTTTCAAGACAACCTGCTGGCCCCTCCGGTCTACACCCGTCCGGCCGACTACAACGGCTGGCGTGTGCCCGACATACTGCTCTCCGGCCATGAGGCAAAGATTGCCGAATGGCGCCACGAGCAGAGCCTTGAGCGCACACGTCGTTTACGTCCCGACCTGCTCCAATGAAAGTGTTGCATCTACTCAACGGCAAAGCCTGGGGCGGCGAAGAGCAATATGCGCTCGACGTCGCCTCAGAGATGCTCTGTCGGCATCTGTCGGTGGAGGTGATTTGCCGCTCGGCCGCGCAGGTGCACGATCGCTTTGCCGCAGCATCTATCCCCACCGTCAAACTGCCCATGGGCGGCGCATTCGACTTGATCACGCCGATAGGCCTGAGCAAGATTCTGCGCCACACTCAGGAGCCGGTGGTGATTCACGCCCACAATCTATCCACACTCGCCATGGCGCTGAAAGCGCGACGATTGTCATCGCGCACTGATGTGCGTGTGGTAATGACGCGCCACTCGGCCGAACCTCTTGAGCGTAGCCGCTCCGTTGAGCGCCTGCTTGACGAAGCCGATGCGCTGATATTCGTGTCGCAACTGGCCCGCGACAATTCGCTGCGCAACATCACCCTCGCCGACAACGCCAAAGTTCGGGTGATCAACAACGCCATACGCCGCGCACCATCCACGCCCGCCGAACCCGCCGAGCCTCCAATCATCGCATTCGTTGGCCGCATCGTCCCGGGCAAAGGTCTCGACGTGTTGATCGACGCATTGGCGCTAATCACCGACCGCCAATGGCGCTTACGCATCATAGGCGAAGGCGAGGCCGCAGCAGTGACACCACTGATACGCCGTGTGCGCAAACACGAAATAGACGACCGCGTGGAGTGGCTCGGCTATGTCGACGACGTGGCCTCGGCCTTGAAGGGGTGCTCCATCGGCGTACTCCCGAGCACGGTGGTGGAAGCCGGCCCGCTCACGGTGTTGGAATATATGGATGCCGGGCTGGTGCCGGTGGCCACGGGCAACGGCGCCCAACGACACATCATCAACGACGGCGAAGACGGCCTTCTGGTGCCGCCCATCCACACTCATCGCATGGCCGAAGCCCTGTCGAAACTGCTCGACAATCCGCAGGAACGCCGCGCCATGGCGCACAGCGCTCGCAATCATTATCTTGAAGATTTCTCCTACGACATATTTTTCACAAAACTCCTTAACGTTTATAACCAATGAAAAAAGTGCTGATTATCAACGGCCCGAATCTCAACCTGCTGGGCCGTCGCCAACCCGAAATTTACGGTTCCGAAACCATGGACTCCACGCTTGACAAGCTCTCGAAGCTCTGCCAAGTGGAATATTTCCAGTCCAATCACGAAGGCGAGATCATAGACCGACTTCATGCCGTGGGATTTGACCACAGCTATGCCGGAGTGGTGCTCAACGCCGGAGCCTACACCCACACCTCCTTGGCCATTGCCGACGCAATTGCCGCAATAGAAATTCCCGTGGTGGAAGTGCACATCTCCAACATTGCCGCTCGCGATGAGGTGCGCCACCACTCAATGATTGCGCCCGTGTGTCGCGGCTCCATTGCCGGTTTCGGCCTCGACAGCTATCGCCTGGGCGTGGAAGCTCTCATCAATGGATAACAACAGAATCGACGAATATATCCTCAGCCACATAGCCGCCGAGCCGCCCCACCTGACGGCGCTCAACCGCCACACGCAGCTCCACCATCTCTATGGCCACCAATGTTCGGGCCATCTGCAGGGTAGGGTGCTGTCGATGCTCAGCCGCATGATTGCGCCGCGCATCATCGTGGAACTCGGCTGCTTCACCGGCTACAGCACGCTCTGCCTGGCCGAAGGCTTGCAGGTCGACGGCGAATTGCACACCATTGAAATCAACGACGAAGACGCCGACGAACTAACCGAACGTTTTGCCTCCGACCCGCGCATTCATCTTCACATTGGTGATGCGTTGGAGCTGCTGACCACGATGCCCGATGGGATAGACATGGCGTTTATCGACGCCAACAAGCGCACATACTGTGAGTATCTGCGCTTGCTGCTGCCAAAGATGCGTCCGGGCGGATTCATCCTGGCCGACAATACGTTGTGGGGTGAAAAGGTGATGGATGAGTCGGCTCACGATGCACAGACGCAGGGCATTCGCCGATTCAACGACATGGTGGCCGCTGAATTTCAGCATCTCTCGCCGGTGATCCTGCCTCTGCGCGACGGTCTGACGCTGATGCAAGTGCCGCCTATCGCTCAGCCCTGACGGGATTTGAGAGGAAATCTTGATAGGCCAAACGAATGCCGTCTTCAAGTTCGGTGTGATAGCTCCAGCCTAAGGCTGTGGCCTTGCTCACATCGAGGAGTTTGCGCGGTGTGCCGTTAGGCATCGACGTATCCCAGAGGATTTCGCCGTCGTAGCCCACCACTTTTGCCACCAGTTCGGTGAGCTGACGTATGGACAATTCCTTGCCGGTGCCGGCATTGACGGTTTCGTTGCCACTATAGTTGTTCATCAAGAATACGCACAGATTGGCCAAATCGTCGACGTAGAGAAACTCGCGCAACGGCGACCCGTCGCCCCAGCAGGTGACGGATTTCACTCCGGCCGTTTTTGCCTCATGAAAGCGGCGAATCAGCGCCGGCAATACGTGACTGTGAG
This sequence comes from uncultured Bacteroides sp., assembly GCA_964549975.1. Classification (GTDB taxonomy): domain Bacteria; phylum Bacteroidota; class Bacteroidia; order Bacteroidales; family Muribaculaceae; genus UBA3263. The sequence continues at coordinate 15,817 of CAZJWM010000025.1, forward strand.
TGGGATGGTAGTTGTCGTTAGGGCCGTAGAGGTTGGTGGGCATCACGCTGATGAAGTCAGTGGCATATTGGCGATTGAGATATTCGCAATATTTCAGCCCGGAGATTTTGGCCAACGCATAGGCCTCGTTGGTCTGCTCCAACGCGGAGGTGAGCAGACACGATTCCGGCATGGGCTGCGGCGCCATTCGCGGATAGATGCAACTTGAGCCGAGAAATTCCAGTTTGCGGCAACCGTTTTGCCAAGCGGCATGAATCACGTTCATCTCCAACATCATGTTTTGATACATGAAGTCGGCCGGAGCCTTTTGATTAGCTTCGATGCCGCCCACTTTTGCGGCAGCAAGAAACACATACTGCGGACGTTCGGTAGCGAAAAATGCGTCAACGGCACGCTGGTCGCAAAGGTCGAGTTCGCTGTGTGAACGTGTGATTATATTTTCGTAACCTTGGCGCTGAAGTTCGCGCACAATGGCGGAGCCAACCATTCCGCGATGGCCTGCCACGTAGATTTTGTCTTGTTTCTGCATTATTTCACAATTCCTCTTTCGAGATATTCTGCGAGGTTCATCTTCACCTGCTCACCGGCGCGTTCCATGGCCACTTTGGCCATATCGGCATCAACCATCAGGTTTACAAGCTGTTCAAACGATGTCTTTTTCTCAGGATTCCAGCCGAGTTTCTGTTTGGCTTTGGTGGGGTCGCCCCAGAGGTTCACCACGTCGGTGGGACGATAGAAGTCGGGCGAAACCTCCACGAGCACGCGCCCGGTGGCCACGTCAATGCCGCGCTCTTTGTCTTCGGCGCCTTCAAAGCGCAATTCGATGCCGGCGCGGCGGAAGGCCAACTGACAGAACTCTCGCACGGAGTGTTGCACCCCGGTGGCTATCACAAAGTCTTCAGGCTTGTCGTTTTGCAGCAGAAGCCACATGCACTCCACGTAGTCTTTGGCGTAGCCCCAGTCGCGCAACGAGCTGAGGTTGCCCAGATAGAGTTTATCTTGCTTGCCCTGAGCTATGCGAGCCGCCGCAAGGGTGATTTTGCGAGTGACGAAGGTTTCGCCGCGGCGTTCCGACTCATGGTTGAACAGGATGCCGGAGCAGGCAAACATGTTGTAAGCCTCGCGATATTCGCGCACAATCCAATAGCCATAGAGTTTGGCCACGGCATAGGGAGAGTAGGGGTGAAACGGCGTGTCTTCGTTTTGAGGCACTTGCTCCACTTTGCCATAGAGCTCCGAGGTTGAGGCCTGATAGAAACGGCAAGTCTGAGCCAGACCGCATTGGCGGATTCCCTCCAGCAGACGCAACACGCCGGTGGCGTCAACGTCGGCGGTAAATTCGGGGGAGTCGAACGACACCTGCACATGGCTCTGCGCAGCAAGATTATACACCTCATCGGGGCACACCTTGCCGAGCACTTGGATTATCGACATCGAATCGCCCATGTCGGCATAGTGGAGATGGAAATTGGGATGGCCCTCGAGATGCGCAATGCGCTCGCGGAAATCAACCGACGAGCGGCGTATCGTGCCGTGCACATCGTAACCTTTGTCGAGCAAAAGCTCCGACAAGTAAGATCCATCCTGACCGGTCACGCCGGTAATCAGGGCAACTTTCTGTTTTTTCACCATACTCAGAATAAGCAATTATTTGATTTGTGTCACAAAGATAGAGATATTCTCGGAAATGGCCAAACGCTTCACACGCCAAGTGCATCAACTATCAGCGGCAAAATGGAGCTGTCCACTCCGGCCGTGGCCAGATAATGCGCATCGTCGGCAAAGGCTTTCTCCAGGGTGTCGGCATCGGTGGTGTAGGCCCGATAGTGGGTCATCGCCTCGGCTATGTTGCCTATGGCCAGCGAGAGGTGACCCATGTTAAGGCAGTCGGTGGGGGTGACGCTCTGAGTCTGCGCCAAGCGCTGATAGTAGCGCTGCGAGGTTTCAAAGTCTTTGCAGAGCAGAGCCGTGAAGGCTATTGGGCGAATCGGCTTCAGCGACTGTTCGTCGGTGAACTCCGCGCGATAATATTCATGCAAGGCTTCGCGATAGTCGCCAAGCTCCAACAGCATATGGCCGATGTTGAGAATGGTGTTCACCTCATCGGGGCGCACGGCATCCAGTCGGCGATAATAGGCCAGCGCATCAGCCGGCCGACGGAGTTGTTTGTAGGCAGTGGCCATGCGCGAAAGTGTCCACTTTGAATCCGGGTTGATTGCTTCGGCATTGGCATAGGCGGCAACGGCATCGGTGAGTTGGCCCATGCTTTGATAGGCGTAGCCAATCTTCTGCCAAATGCTCTCTTGCTCGGGCAGACGCTGCAACAGCGGCAGAGCGTCGGCATAATATCCGCGTTTGAAATAGAACTCGGCAAAGAGTCTCACGGTGTCTTCATCGGCAAAATCAGCCTCAAGCAGGGGCACTTTGGTGAGATTCAACTCCGGCCCAAAGGGGTCGGTGAATTCGTTTTTGCGGCGAAAGAGATGGAAGAAGCGATAGAGGTCTTGAACATATCGTCCGGCCATATCTTCCGAAGCTTGGCGCTGCGGATAGGTATGAGTGCTCTCCAGCTCGGCCATGTTGATGTTGTGTTGTTCAATCTGCTGCGAGAGCATGGCACGCTGCGGGGCAGGCATCATCGAAAGGGCCAACACCAACGAATATTTGTCGTTGTCGCAAAGGAATCCGGCCGTCTCCACCACGTCGGCGAAGGCGGTGTTGGCGCCCAACAAGGCCGCCACGTCGGTTTGCGTGGCGTAGAAGGGCAAAAACCAGTTGGCCGCTTCGTTGAAAAAGGGGAAGTGTTTCAGCTGACCAAAGGAGGTGAGCATCACGTCGCCGCCATCGTTTTGCAGTTCGGTTAGTTCGCGAATTTTGTCTTGCAAGCCCGACTTGTTGAGCAGCTCTTCCCACTCGGGATTCTCCTCCATGGCGGCGGCAAATTCTGCCGGGTCGGAGGGGGTGTCTTGAATGCGCCGGTAGATTTCGGGGCGCAGTTTCATCATCTCGGGGATGAGCTCGTCGCGCATCTTGCGGGTGATGCGTTCGGTGTCGCGGGTGCGGATGAATTGGCGCGCAATCATGCGCACGTTTTCGGTCCAGTCACCCGTGTCGCGCAAGGCCTCCACTCTGGCTTTCAGCTTCGGCGAGGATAGGCGCTGAGGATGCAGAGCCATGATGAGCAATGCCGCCACCGAGGCGCGCATCTTCAGGTCTTGGCGAGGCGAATCTGCCGCATCGAGCAGAAGCATCAGTGCATCTTGGCGGAAGAAGTAGAGCGAGCGCATCAGCAGCGCCGACACCATCAGCAGGGCAAAATGCTCGGGCAGCGTTTCGGAGCTCCACACCGAGCGCAACGGCTCCAGTGTTTCGCCCTCCGGGGCAGCCCAAATGCGATAGAACAGGCGGCGAGCCACGGTCTCGGCTTGGGCCGACGTGGTGTCGGTGGGATGATAGCCTGTGAGCGACATCATTTGCGCGGCCAATGCGTCATATTGCGCAAGCAGTTCGGCAGTGGTCTCGTCGGCGTGCAGGCGGCAATAGCGCACCATGCCGTAGAAGAGCGACGGATTGTCGGCCTTCAATTCCAAGGCCACCTCAATGCGGTCGAGAATGGCGTATAGGCGACGTTTGATTTCGTCGATCACCTGCTGACGCTGAGGATCGGCGGCACCGCTCACGGCATATTTCAGCACCAACTGATAGTCTTCGTCGGCGCGGTTAAGGTCGTTGATAATCGACCAATCGCCGGCGGGAGCTACGGTGCGCAGCAGCGAAATGGCCTTGTTCAATCGACCTTGCGCAAGGGCCTTGTTGACGGCCGGGCTATATGTTGAGATCTGAGTCATTTGTCGGAAGCGGCCATACGCACCGCTGCAGAGGGGTTGATTTCGGGATTCAGTTTGAGATAGTCAATCAGGTCGGCAAAGGCCACGTTGCGACTCTCGGCAATGCGCTCGGCGCGTGTCAGCGGGGTCATGTAGTCGCCGCCGGTGGCGAGATAGTCGATTGTGGCTATGCGATAGGTGCGGTTAGGGTCAATGGTGCAGTCAATCAGTGAACCGTCAGAGGGATTGAACGTGACGGTGAGACCGCTCAGGGCATCGCCGCCGCGACGTGCCATCACTTCGAGGGCTTCAATCAAGTCGGAGCCCTTGATGTCGAGCACCACCACCTTATTCTGGAAGGGCATCATGTCTATGGCTGCGCCCTCGGTCAGCACACCGGGAGTCCACGTGGTGCGCAAGCCGCCCTTGTTGGTAATGGAGAAGTCAACATTGGGAGCAAGTTCACGGCCGCGAGCCAACACAAAGTCGGCGGCAAAGTTCTGCATGGCGGCATCGCGTCCGGTCAGAGCCACCGGCGAGGTCACGCGGGCCACCGGGATAGTGTAAAGCGAATCGATGCCACTGCGATATTTCGCTATTTCAGCCACGAGGGCCGGATCCGTGCGGCCGTCGAGCCGACTGTTCACCTCAATGAGTTGCGACTTTGAGAGCGAAGGATTCTTGAGATTAACGACAATCTCACCGAGGTTGGCACCATACTTACCGGTTTGCACCACGAGCACCGAATCGCCCACAGCGTTCACTTTGTGGAGATTCGGGGGAAGGGTGGTGTGGGAGTGGGCGCCAATGATGATGTCGATGCCGGAGGTTTGGGCCGCCACATCGCAGTCGGAAAAGAGGTCGGGGTTGTCGCCGGAACTCTGGTAGCCGATATGTGTCACGGCCACCACAACGTCGGCGCCGAGTTTGCCGCGGAGCAGCGACACGACGGAGTCGGTGGTTTGCCGCCACGGCATATAGCGCACACCATTGTAATTTCCCTCTGCAATCATGCCGGCGGGGTCAATGTTGATGGAGAATATGCCCACGCGATGCTTGCCATACTTTTTCACCACATAGGGCACGGCCATCTGCTCCAAGCCGGAGCCGGTGAGGTCGTAGTTGGTGGCTATAAACGTTGGCTTGGCCTCGGCATAGTTGGCGGCCAAAGTGGCGGTGCCGTTATCAAATTCGTGGTTGCCGAGAATCTGAATGTCGTAGCCGAGTTGATTGAGCATCTGCTGCTCCACGCGGCCCTTATAGAGATGGAAATAGAGCGTGCCCTGCACGGCGTCGCCGGCATCAATGAGCAACGTGTTTTTGTGTTGAGCGCGCACGCTGTCGATCAACACTTTTCGACGAGCCACGCCGCCCAGGTTGCTCGACTCAATCGGGTCGATGTGTGAGTGGGTGTCGTTGGTGTGGAGAATCACAAGTTCGTTGCCGGCGGTGGAACACGCGGCAAAGCTGCAAGCCAGGGCACCTGCAGCAAATATGTGGAATAATCTATTGGTCATTCTCTTAGAGTTTCTTGAGCATTAGGGTTTGCAGCGGAAGCACGGGCATGGAGTCTTGCGAGCTGAACACGTAGCAGCGATAGATGGCCGTTTCGTCAACGAGTTGCACGGTGCCTTTGGTGTAGGCCGTTAGGGCGCCGTCCATGATGCTGGCTCCGATGGTGAGGGTGTCGGCCGACATGAAGTAGGCCACGTCTTGATGGAGATTCACGGCCACATTGCCCCCTTCGTATTTCTTGTCCCACTGAAGCGTGGCCACGTTATTCTGCTTGAATGTGACGGATATCACGCCCGACGACGATTCGGCAGGCTGCACCACTTCCCACTTGCCGCCCAGCGGGCCGGCAGCGGGCTCGTCATCTTCGCTGCTGCAACCACAGGCCATTGCGGCCACCACAGGGAGCACCAACAGCGCTTTCACGCAACGATAGAATCTGCTCATAGTTTGTCAGAAAAAAGAGTTTGTCGTATAAATGTCGATATGCATCGAAAAGTTTAGACAAATATACGACAATTTTCTGAAATAGCGAAAAAGAAGATGACCAATCACCTTTGGGGCAATCAGTCATCTTCTTGTTAGTGGCGGAGCCAGGACTCGAACCTGGGACCTTTGGGTTATGAGCCCAACGAGCTACCACTGCTCCACTCCGCGTTATTTCCGTTTTGCGAGTGCAAAGTTACGACTTATTGGCGAACTGTGCAAATTTTTTCACAAGAAAATTGCAAGA
>CAZJWM010000026.1:0-21835 GCA_964549975.1 uncultured Bacteroides sp.
TGAGGGAAAAGAAAAAATGCGCCTCGCGGCGCATTTTTTTTGGTGGCTCCACTTTGGGGGTATGATAGAGCGGTGGAGCCGATTTGGGCGGTATTAGATGAAAAATAACAAAATTGACGTTTTCAGATTATGAGGGTGATGAGGAGGTAGAGGCAGTGGGCGAAGATGGCTGCGCCGAGGCCGCCGATGGTGTGGGCCAGGATTGCCTTTGGGGTGAGCTGGCGGTAGCCCAGGGAGTCGAGCATGGCGGTGTGGGTGCTGAGGAATCCGCTCCAACACATGCCAATGGCGGTGAATACGGCTATGGCGTTGCCGTCGATCCAGCCGTGGGCCATGAAGTTGGGGACGAGGCTGAGGGCGGCGCCGACTGCGCCGAGGGCTGTGATGGGGAAGGCAATGAGGTGGTTGTCGTGGAATCCGAAGAGCCATTCGAAGATGATGTTGATTTTGTCGGCGAGCCAGGGTAGGGCGGCTACGCCTTCGTAGGCGGCGCCGGTGTAGGTGCCGCTGTCGGCCGATGGGCCGAAGGTGAGCACCATCACGAGGGTGGATATGATCAAGACGCCGGGGATGATGGCCAGGCCGACGTCCACTCCGGTGCGTCCGCCGTCGAGCAGGGAGTTGAGTATGCGGATGAAGGTGGATTGTTGTTGGCGTTCTTCGGCGGTTTCTTCGGCGATGGTGTCGGGGTCAACGACGTTTTCTTCGGCGAATTTGGGGTAGGCTTTGATGACGAAGTGTTGCATCAGTCGGGTGGAGATGATGCAGCCCACGAAGGCGCCGCAGAGGCCCACGACGGGTTCCCAGAAGAATCCTTGGCCCACCATGAAGACCATCACCAGCAGGCCCATGCCGAAGGCGGTGCCGAAGTTGGTCAGCGAGATGAATTGGAATTTTTTGAAGTAGGAGCTGAAGCGTTTGTCTTGGGCCAGGGAGATGATGGCGGGGTTGTCGCTCAGGAAGGTCATGACGGCGCCGAGGGAGGCCACGCCGGGGAGGTTGAAGAGCGGGCGCATCAGCGGTTTGAGCAGTCGTTCAATGAGTGTGACTACGCCAAACTCTACGAATAGGCGGCCAATGGCGCCGGTGATCACGCAGATGCCCATGAGGTAGAACACGGTGTTGAGCAGTAGGTCGTGGGCGGTGTGCATAATTGTGTTGAGCATTTGGGCCATGCCCATGACGTGGCCGAGATACCAGAATAGGGCCACGACAATCAGCAGGCATGGCACGCCCGTGGGGATGAATCGGGTGATGTTTTTGAGTTTCATGGTTTATTTGTGTTTAAGGGAGAAGATGTTCATGTGCCATTTGATGCCGACGTTGATCATCAGGCTTTTGTCTTGCATGAGGTCGGCGGAGTTGGCGTTGTGGCCCCAGCCGTAGTAGGCGGTTGCGTGCAGGCGCAGAGAGGTGATTTTTTTGCTCAGGGGGTAGAATTCCACGCCGGCGCCGATGGAGTTGTAGGCGGTGCCGGGGAGCACGGTGACGTCGCCGTTGGAGGTTTGATTTTCGTCGCGGGTGTATTTTCCGTGGACACACCATGCGGCGGTTGGGTGCCAGGCCAGTTCGGCCATTATGGAGTAGTCTTTGCCGATGAATCCGCTTTGGCCGGAGCAGGCGCGGTTCATCAGGTCGAGTTCGAGGGTGCATTTGTCGAGGGCGAAGCGGTTGCCCAGGGCTATGTAGTTGATGTAGTGGCCGGAGGCGTATTCAATGAGGTTGGCGGAGAAGATGGGGGTGTAGATGCCGTGGGAGCCGGTCCAGAGGAGGTTGTAGGCGTAGAGGTTGCGGTTGGCGGTGGTGTGCGAGGGGCTTTGGGTGACTTGAAATTTGAGTTGGTCGGCCGGGGTGATGTGGTAGGCCACGGAAGCTCCGAGTTGATAGCAGGCGATGTTTTGCCAGAAGAGCGATGTGCCGTAGAGGTCCATGGGGTTTCGGTCGTATTCCCATCCGCCGATGGCCACGATTTGTTTGCCGGCGGAGAAGTTCCAGTCATGTAGTGCCCAGTCGAGGTAGACCCAGTCGGTGGCGTCGAAGAAGTTGCTGTCGGAGTGCAATTTGTTCAAGCGTTGGCGCCAGGAGTAGGATAGGCCGGGGATGATTTCGCCGTCGAGGCGGAGCATGAAGTATTTTCCTTCGAAGCCGGAGTTGGCGTCGGAGGTGTGGGAGTCGGTGGATAGGTGTTGATAGTCCACGCGCACGTCGGTGCTCAGGTTGAGGAGCTCGCCGCCGTGGTGGGGCTCGTCGGCGGGGCCTTGGGCTGAAGCTGATGCTGCGCAAGCCAGAGCCAGGGCAGCCGCAAGCAGTTTTTTCATGATGTAATGAATGATTGGTTTAGATTGTGATGTTGGTTGAACGGCTCAAATTTAGGCAATAAATTTCAAATAGCCTACGATTTTGGACAAAAATTTGAATAAAAATAATTGGAAATTTGTTTGGAAATCAAAAAAGCATTATATTTGCAGCACTAATGAACGACACTTCTTATTAGCTTACTTTTTCAAATTTAAGTCACTCATTTTTATAACTAAAACGCAATGGCCACATCAGTCCAAACCAAGTTGCTCGCTATTCAAAAGAATTTGCTTGCATTCGCCTACGCCCTCACCACCAACCGTGATGACGCCTACGACCTTGTGCAAAATACGTCCTTGCAAGTGCTTACCAGTGAAGATAAATACACCGAGAACGTCAATTTCAAAGGTTGGGTATTCACCATCATGCGCAATATATTTATCAACAATTATAGGCGCGTGGTACGTCAGGCCACGGTGATAGACAGGACGGAGGATTTGTTTCACCTCAACATATCGCAAGACTCCGGGGTTGATACCCCCGAAGGGACGATGGCAGCCGAGGAGATATCCAAGGCAATCAATTCATTTTCCGACGAATATCGCATACCTTTTGCCATGCATGCCGCAGGCTATAAGTATAGCGAAATCGCCGAAAAGATGAATCTGCCGGTTGGCACCATCAAGAGCCGCATCTTCTTTGCGCGTCAGCGCTTGCAGCAGATGCTTGCCGACTATCGCCGCAGCTAATCCAGAGATAGGTGCATGCGGTAGCGCCACTTGTGGTGAGGATCGGCAGGAATGTTGATCTGCTCTTGTCGCGGGTCTGACCGGCGGTGAGCGCCGTCGGTCGACATCCAGTCTTGCCAGGGCAAGATGGTGAGCATCGCGGGCGACACCACGTGGAAGTCGATTATCTGTTTGCAGGTCAGCGGCGACGGGTCCACATCGTCGTGGGCTTCCATCCACCATTGGCGCAAGCCGGGCATGTCGTGGGTGGAGGTGGTGGCCACGCTTAGCCATGAATAATGCATCGGGTCGGCGAGGCTCACGCCGTATTGTTTGGGCATTCGCTGCACTTCCAACGAAAGAATTTGCAATTGGTTGAGCACCTGCGGCACGCACGCGGGGATCATGCCAAGGTCTTCGGCGCATGCCAGCATTGGCGTGGCCTGAGTGATGACGGGCAGGCGCTGCAGGGCTTGGCGGCGCCAGAAGTCGTCGTGGCGATGATAGAAGAAGTCTTCGTAGAGGGCGTCGAAGGCGCGACGTTGCCATTGGCTCAGGCGCGAGTAGGCGGTGGTTTTCTGTCCGTCGATGCGAGGGTGCCAGAGGGTGGGGTCGCTGTGGTCGGCCACGAAGAGCACGTCGTCGTAGAGGCTGAGGGTGGCTTCGTCGCAGCCGTTTTCTTGGGCCAGGCGTTGAGTGGCAAACGGCAGGGCCGACGGGGCGACGGTGTGCTCGGCGGCGTTGAAGGTGAAGCCCCAGCGCGAGAGCATCTCATCGGGGCTCAGCGGCATGGCCGGGGAGAACTGGCCCAGCAGGCCGTGGACGGCTGATTCGGGGATTTGCCAGATGCGGAAGAAGCCCAATACGTGGTCGATGCGGAAGGCGTCGAAATATTCGGCCATCTTCTGCAGGCGGCGGCGCCACCATGCGTAGCCGTCGCGGGCCATGGCCGTCCAGTTGTAGGTGGGGAATCCCCAGTTTTGGCCGTTGACGGCGAAGGCGTCGGGTGGGGCGCCGGCTTGGCAGTCGAGATTGTAGAGGCGCGGATTTTGCCAGGCGTCGACGCTGTTGCGGTCCACCCCAATGGCTATGTCGCCTTTGATGGCCACGCCGCGGCTTCGGCCGTAGGCGCAGACCTCGCTCAACTGGCGATGCAGATGATATTGCACATACATCACATAGTGCATCTCCTCCGGGGCGGTGGCCAGCAGGTAGGCCGGGATGCCGGGGCGATACGTGGCGTCGTCGCCCCACTGCTGCCAGTCGGCGGAGCCGTGGCGGTCGCGCAACACGCAGAAGGCGGCATAGGGCAGCAGCCACTCGGCGTTTTCGCCCACAAAGTCGGCAAACTCGCGCGAGCGCAGCGTCTTTTGGCCTGTGCGGGCAAAGAGTTGGCGAGTGAGCTCCTCCTTGGCGCGCAGGGCTGCGGCATAGTCGAGTTCGGTGAGGCGGTTGAGCGCGGCGCGTTTGGCCTCGTAGGCTTTGGGGATGCGGCCCATCGTGGCGTCGATGCGCAGATAGATGGGGTGGAGAGCGATGGTGGAGATGGCGCTGTAGGGGTAGGAATCGTCGTCGGTGCGCGTCATGGTGGTGTCGTTCACCGGCAGAATCTGAATCATCTTCATGCCGCGGTTGGCGGCCCAATCAATCATCAGCTTGAGGTCGGCAAATTCGCCCACGCCGAAGCTCTCGGCGCTGCGCAGCGAGAACACCGGGATGGCCACGCCCGTGGCCTTCCACAGCGGCAGCCCGCGGAAGTGGAGCTCGCCGCGTGAGTCGGCGCAGAAGCGGCGGTTTTCGCCCTCTTCCCACTGCACGGAGCCATCCTCGTGGATGATGGCAAACTTATATTCGGTGCCTTCGCTGAGGGCGTCGTCGAGGGTCACAGTCCAGAGCGGCAGGGCGCGGCGACGCATTTCTGCGGCGCATTGCGGCTGCCAAGAGCCTAAAACGGAAACCGAACCCACGGCCACCACGCGTGCAGTGGCCGGGAGTTCGGGGGTGATTACTCTGAGTTGAGTCATAGAGAGATGAAGTTGAGGAGTGGCGATTAGCCGCAACGCGAGGCGCCGCAGTTGGTGCACACCAGGCAGCCCTCTTGATAGACGAGGCTCTCCTGGCCGCAGTTGGGGCAAACGCGACCGCTGGCGGCCGTGCCTGAGGGGATGTATTTTTTCAGCGCGCGCTCCACGCCCATCTTCCAGGTGTTGATGCTTTCGGAGTCGAGCTGCAGAGTGTCTACCATCTTGATTACCTGCACGATGGGCATTCCGTAGCGGAGCACACCGGAGATCAGTTTGGCATAGTTCCAATATTCGGGGTTGAACTTGTCGCTGAGGCCTTCGATGGTGGTTTTGTGGCCGCGTTTGTTGACGAATTGGAAGTCGTAGCGCTTGTTGCCGTGTTCGTCAACGTTTTTGATGATGTGGCCGTGGGTCACCGATTTGGGCAGGAACAGGCCGTCTTCGTCGTCGGCCAGACCGGTGAAGATTTCGTAGGGACGACCCTCAACCAGGCCCACGAAGGCAATCCATTTTTCCTTGTTGTTTTGGAAACGCACCACGTCGGCTTCGAGCGAGATGGGGCGCTTGGGCAGCAGCGGCTTCTGCTCCTCGCAGGGGCAGGGCTTGGCCTCTTCGGCCTGTTTCTTCTTGGGCTTGATGGCGTTGAGCACACCCGAGCGCGAGCCGTCGCGATACACTGTGCAGCCTTTGCAGCCCACCTTCCAAGCGGTGAGATAGAGCTCGTTGACGGTCTCTTCGGTCACGTCGGAGGGGAGGTTGATGGTCACGGAGATGCTGTGGTCAACCCACTTCTGCACGCGGCCTTGCATGTTGACCTTCTCCACCCAGTTGATTTCGTTGGCCGAAGCTCCGGCATAGGGTGAACGGGCCACCAGCTCGGAGATCTCCTCGGCGGAGAGGTCGGTGCGCGGTTCGATGCCGTTGACGCTCATCCAGGTGAGGAATTTGGGGTGATAGACCACGTATTCTTCGAAGGAGTCGCCGCTTTCGTCAACGTAGTCCACGTGCACGTCGTGGTCGTTGGGGTTCACCTTGCGGCGACGCTTATACACGGGCATGAACACGGGCTCGATGCCGGAGGATGTGCGGGTCATCAGCGAGGTGGTGCCGGTGGGGGCGATGGTGAGGCAGGCTATGTTGCGGCGTCCATGTTGGCGCATGGCATCGCGCAGTTCGGGCTTTGCCTCGAAGATGCGGTTGATGTAGGGGTTGGCGGCTTCGCGGTTGAAGTCGTAGACCTCGAAGGCTCCGCGTTCGGAGGCCATTTCCACCGACGAAGTGTAGGCGGCCACGGCCACTGCGCGGTGCACCTTCTCGGAGAAGTCGGTGGCCTCGGTGGTGCCATATTTCAGGCCCAGAGCTGCGAGCATGTCGCCTTCGGCGGTGGTGCCCAGGCCGGTGCGGCGGCCTTTGAGGGTTTTGGTGCGAATCTTTTCCCAGAGGTGTTTCTCCGTTTGCTTCACTTCGTCGCTTTCGGGGTCTTTGGCGATTTTGGCGATGATGGCGTCGACCTTTTCGATTTCCAGGTCGATGAGGTCGTCCATCAGGCGCTGAGCGCAACGCACGTGAGCGGCCAGGCGGTCGAAGTTGAACGAGGCCTTGGGGGTGAAGGGGTCGTCGACGTAGCTATAGAGGTTGATGGCCAGCAGGCGGCAGCTGTCGTAGGGGCAGAGGGGAATTTCGCCGCAGGGGTTTGTGGAGATGGTGCGGAAGCCGAGGTCGGCATAGCAGTCGGGGAGCGATTCGCGGGTGATGGTGTCCCAGAAGAGCACGCCGGGTTCGGCCGATTTCCATGCGTTGTGCACGATTTTGTGCCAGAGGGCGGCGGCGTCGACCTCTTTGGTCACCAGGGGTGAATCGGAGTCGACGGGAAATTTCTGGGTGTAGGGTTCATGGGCTTCGGCGGCTTGCATGAAGGCGTCGTCGATGCGCACGCTCACGTTTGCACCGGTCACTTTGCCCTCTTGGAGCTTGGCGTCGATGAAGGCTTCGCTGTCGGGGTGTTTGATGGAAGTGGAGAGCATCAGTGCACCGCGGCGGCCGTCTTGGGCCACTTCGCGAGTGGTGTTGGAATAGCGCTCCATGAAGGGGACGAGGCCTGTGGAGGTGAGTGCCGAATTTTTCACGGGCATGCCGTTGGGGCGGAGATGGCTCAGGTCGTGGCCCACGCCGCCGCGGCGTTTCATCAGTTGCACTTGCTCTTCGTCGATTTTCAGGATGGCACCGTAGCTGTCGGTGGCGCCGTCGAGGCCGATGACGAAGCAGTTGCTCAGCGAGGCGGTTTGGAAGTGGTTGCCAATGCCGGCCATGGGCGAGCCTTGGGGCACGAGGTAGCGGAAGTCGCGGAGCAGTTCAAAGATTTGGTCTTCGCTCAGAGGGTTGGGATAGTTGGCTTCGATGCGAGCAAACTCGGAGGCCAGGCGATGGTGCATATCGTCGGGGGTGAGCTCATAGAGGTTGCCGAAGCTATCTTTCAGCGCGTATTTGGAGGCCCAGACGCGGGCGGCGAGTTCGTCGCCGTTGAAGTAGCGGAGGGTAGCGGCCACCACTTCGTCGAAGGGATGTTTTGCGGGTTCGTTGGAGTCCATAAGTCAGCGATTAGGGGGTGTGATCGGTTTAGTTAGTTTGTGAGAGGAAGTTGTTTTTCGGGTGTTGTTTATATAATAATATGTGTCTAAAGTTGCAGGCTAAAGCTGTCGGCGGCCGCGGCGAATGGAAGCCGCGAGCGCACCTGCTCAATGTGTGTGCGGTCAAGCGTCACAATCAGAGCGTCGGCCGAGCGTTGGCCCGTGGGGGAGCCCAGAGCATCGTAGGCGCAGGTCATCGACGCGGGATAGGAGCCGAAGTCGTCAGTGCCGCTGCAGTCGGCGCCAATCCAGTAGGCCTGATTTTCGATGGCGCGGGCGCAGAGCAGGGCGTGCCATTGCTGCGCACGAGCTTCGGGCCAGTTGGCGGGCACGAGCATGGCGTCGTAGGGGCGACGGTCGAAGCGGTTGCGACACCACACCGGGAAGCGCAGGTCGAAACATACAATCATGGCCAGGTTCCATCCGCGAAATCTCACCACCGGGGGCAACGTCTCGCCGGCCGTGAGCATATTGCTCTCGGGGCTGAGCGTGAAGAGGTGGCGCTTGTCGTAGACTGTGGTTTCGCCGTCGGGCTCCACGAAGAATGCGCGGTTGCTCACTGCGGAGCCCTGATGCAGCATCGAGCCTACAATGGCCACGCGGTGGGCGGTGGCCCAGCAGCGCACGGCCTTCATGGTTTCGCCATTGGCGTCTTCGGCCAGACGGGCGCAAAGCTCCCGGTCGCGCACGAAGCCCGTGGTGAACAGCTCGGGCAGCACCACCACGTCAACTCCTCCGGCGGCACACACGCGGGCCACGGCCTCGGCGGCGCCTTGCAGATTCTTCTGCTTGCGGCCGGTGGCTATCTCCAGTGGCAGGGCCGCTATGGTTAGTGACGAATAGATCATTCCGGGTCGGTGGTGAACTTGTCGGGGCGCATGGCTCTGACTTGTGAATAATATTGTTTGATGCGGAGCATATCTTGGTCGATGGAGCCGGTGGGCTCAAACACGTGGTCCATGCGGATGCAGCGGTTGCCATAGTCGATCACGGCCAAAGTGACGGGCACATTGGCTTGGGCGGCCACACGCAGAAATCCGGTGTGCCAGCGCGTGGTGCGCGAGCGCGTCCCCTCGGGGGTGATGGCCAGATTGATTCGCTCCGTTTCAGCGAATTTCTCCACCAACACCGGAGTGAGCGATTGGCCGCTTTGGCGATGCACTGCAATGCCGCCAATCGAACGGAAAATCGGGCCCAGAGGCCAGAAAAACCACTCCGACTTCATCAAGAACCCGGCTCGGCGCCCAATCGAGCGGATGGCCAGCTCGCAGAGCACAAAGTCGAGGTTGCTCGTGTGAGGGGCAACGCAGATTATCGACTTGGGATAGTCAGGCACGTCGACGTGGACCTTCCATCCCAAGAGTTTAAGCAGAAACCGGCTTAACGACACGACTGCTTATTTCTTCTTGCCGAGGCCGGCCAGATCGTTGAGGCTGTCCACGATTTTGGCCAGAGAGTCGTTGAATTCCTTATGCAGAGCGGCGTAGGCCTGACGATAGTAGCTGCGGCGGGCTTTGCGATATTCGGCGCCGTTGTCAAAGTCGCGAATCGACTTGTCGAAGCCGAAGGTGGCGTGTTTGATGGTTTGCTCTTGGAGCACAGCAGTCTCCACCACGAGTTGAGCCACTTCGTCTTGTTTCTCTTCGGGCACGAGTTCGCCCACGAGCAGGAGCTCGCTCACGATGTCGCAGCACACGTAGCGTACTTGCTTCTTAAGGTCGCGTTTACTTTTCATTGGTCGGTAAGTATTTAGCGTTATTATTAAAAAATGGGTTGATTAGAATTGATACCACAAAGGTAGCGAAAATAGTTGGAAAAAGAAAATGCAAAAACACGCCCCGCCTTAACGCAAATTAGGCGTGGAAAATTTTGAGTTTTGAAAAAGTTTTAGCATCTTTGCAACAATAAATAAAATTTGATATGGAAGCATTGAAAAACCTGCCTGTCGGCGTGCAAGACTTTGAGAAATTGCGCAGAGGCGACTGCATTTACATAGACAAAACGGCGCTTGTGTACCGGCTGGTTACGACCGGCTGCTGTTACTTTTTGTCGCGTCCACGCCGTTTCGGCAAGAGTATGCTTCTGTCGACACTCCACGCCTATTTTTCCGGCAAGAAAGAGCTGTTTAAGGGTTTGGCCATTGCGCAGCTTGAGAAGGATTGGGTGAAATATCCGGTGCTTCACCTTGACTTGAACACATCTGAATATAAGACTGAAGAAGATTTGCGCAACAAGCTGTCGTCAAATTTGAACGACTGGGAATCAATCTATGGTAAAGACGAGTCTAAAATAGCATTGGGCGACAGATTCGAGAGTGTGATACGCCGAGCCTATGAAAAGACAGGTCGGCGCGTAGTGATTCTCGTTGATGAATACGAAAAGCCTGTGCTTCAGGCCATTGGTAAGGATGAATTGCAAGACAAGTTTCGCTCAATATTGAAGGGCTTCTATGGAGTGTTAAAGAGCATGGACGGCTGCATCAAGTTTGCATTTCTCACGGGTGTGTCAAAACTCAGCAAGGTCAGTATTTTCAGCGACTTAAATAATCTTGAGGACATATCCTTAGACGCGCCGTATGCTTCAATCTGCGGTATCACCGACGAGGAGATTGACACGGTGTTGGCTCCCTACGTTGAACGCTTGGCCTCGGTCAACAATCGCACTTACGACGATGTGAGAGAAGAGTTGCGCGTGCGCTACGACGGCTATCACTTCGTGTTTGGTTCGGCAGCGGTTTACAATCCGTTTAGCCTGCTGAACACGCTGAAGAAAAACGAATTCAATAACTATTGGTTTGAGACCGGCACACCCACATATCTTGTGCAATTGCTCAAAATGGGGCGTTGCGACCTTCAAGCGGCTACTTCTCCGCAGGTGTCGGTGAAAGTGCTAAAAGGACTTCAGGCAGATTCTTCAGATCCGAGTCAGGTGCTCTATCAGAGCGGCTATCTCACGATTGTTGGCTATAACCCAACGTATAATCTTTATCAGCTTGGCATACCCAACCGAGAGGTGGCCGATGGATTCTACAACTACCTATTGCCAAACTATGCCAATGTGAGCGAGAGCCAAACCGAATTCTATATCGCCAATTTTGTTGAGGAGATTAAAGCCGGAAAGGTTGATGCCTTTTTCAAGCGGCTGTCATCGCTCTTTGCCGATACGCCATACGAACTGGTGAAAGATCTTGAAAACCACTATCAGAATGTGCTTTTCATCGTCACTAAGTTGATGGGCTTCTACGTCAAGGCGGAATATCACACCTCGGAAGGGCGCATCGACCTGGTGCTGCAAACAGACGACTTCACCTACGTGATGGAGTTCAAACTCGACGGCACGGCCGAGGAGGCCCTCGCTCAAATCAACGACAAGAACTATGCTTTGCCCTTTGCTACGGGCAATCGCAAGCTTGTGAAAATAGGCGTGAACTTCTCGTCGGCCACGCGCAACATTGACCGCTGGGTCATGGCCTGACCACGCTCCGAGGGGAGGGAAGGTGACGGGATTTTGCTATGTGGGGGAAAAGTTGTAAATTTGTGAGCCCATGAATAAATCGATGCCGGGGACGTTGCCCCGAGTTTTGCTTTTCCTGCGTGTGGTGGTGGAGACGGCTTGCGCCGTGTTCATCACAGCTAACGTGTTGGGCTACGGCGCGTTGCTTTCCGGCTTGGGCGAGCCGCTGCGCGAGATTCAGCTTGTGCCCGCCATATTGGGGCTGTCGGCTGCCGTGGTGGCCGTGTGGGTGGTGCTGACCCTGGTTTTCGGGCGCATCTACTGTTCCACGGTGTGTCCCATGGCCACAGTGTTCGACGTCGGCGCCCTGACTCGTCCGCTCCATCGCCCCTTTCGTTTTTCGCGGCCGTTGCGCACTCTGCGCTTGGCCATGTTGGCCGTGGGCATAGCGCTGACTGCTTTGCCGTGGGTGCCCCAGCAGTGGATTGAGCCATCGGGATGGTATGCGCTGATGGTGAGCCACGCCATGTGGCGCCACGCCATTTTGGGCGGCGCCGTGGCCGCATGGGCAGCGATTATGCTGCTGCTATGGACAGGGCGCAGCCATGGCCGACTGCTCTGCAACACGCTCTGCCCCGTGGGCACCCTGTTGGGAATGCTGAGCCGCCGCAGCGCCATGCACTTCGACATCAACACCGACACCTGCACCAACTGCCGCCGCTGCGTCGACGCCTGCAAAGCCCAGTGCATTGACCCCGAGGCCCACGTGGTGGATATGAGTCGCTGCGTGGTGTGCTTCAATTGCACTGCCGCTTGCCCCGAAGGCTCCATCACCTACACCACGCGGCGCCACACCCTCTCCGATGCCATGATGCAGCCGCTCTCGCAGTTTGCCAAACCGAAACAAATCACTCCAAATATATGCGACAATACCTCGACCTGCTCTCCGACATCCTCGAAAACGGAGTAGCCAAAACCGACCGCACCGGCACGGGCACCATCAGCGTGTTTGGCCGACAAATGCGTTTCGACCTGAGCAAGGGTTTCCCCTTGGTCACCACCAAGAAATTGCACCTGAAATCAATTATATATGAGTTGCTGTGGTTTTTGCGCGGCGACACCTCAGTGAAATATCTTCAAGACCACGGTGTGCGCATCTGGAACGAATGGGCCGACGCCGAAGGTCAGCTCGGCCCCATCTACGGCTATCAGTGGCGCTCGTGGCCCGACTACAACGGCGGCCACATCGACCAAATCAGCGAGGTGGTGCGCCAAATCCGTGAGACGCCCGACTCGCGCCGCATGATTGTGAGCGCGTGGAACGTTGGCCAACTCCCCGAGATGCACCTGCCCCCCTGCCACGCCTTCTTCCAATTCTACGTGGCCGACGGACGCCTGTCGTTGCAGCTCTATCAGCGCAGCGCCGACACCTTCCTTGGCGTGCCCTTCAACATTGCCTCCTACTCGCTGCTTCTGCTGATGATGGCGCAAGTCACCGGCCTGCAGCCCGGCGAATTTGTCCACACCCTGGGCGACACCCATCTCTACACCAACCACCTCGAGCAAGCGCGCCTGCAGCTCCAACGCGAGCCCCGTCAGTTGCCCACAATGAAGTTGAACCCCGACGTGAAGAGCATCTTCGACTTCACCTACGAAGACTTCACCCTGGAGGGCTATGACCCGCATCCTCACATTGCCGCCACCGTAGCCGTATGAAGCCCGAACTGCACATCATAGCGGCCGTGGCCCGCGGCGGCGCCATCGGTCGCGGCGGCGACCTGCTCTTCCACATCAGCGCCGACCTGCGCCGCTTCAAAGCACTCACCATGGGTTGCCCCATCATCATGGGGCGCAAAACCTTTGAATCCTTTCCCCGCGGGCCGCTGCCCGGGCGCCGCAACATTGTGGTGACCCGTCAGACGGACTATCCCGCCCAAGGCATCTCCACGGCCGGCTCGCTGCAGCAAGCCCTTGAGATAGCTGCCGACGCTGAGAAAGTCTACGTCATCGGTGGTGGCGAAATCTATCGCCAAGCCTTCGACATGGCCGACGTGCTCGACATCACCGAAATCCACGCCGACGCCCCCGATGCCGACACCTTCTTTCCCCCGATAGACCCCAACAGATGGGAGCTCACCGAGAGCACGGCCCCCGAGGAGCCAACCTCTCCCGCAGTGAGCTTCGCAACATATCGTCAAATAAATTTGCTTAAAAGCAAATGAATCCGTATATTTGCTGTTCGAAAACAGTGCCTCGCCCACGTTTTGCTTGCGTGGGCGTCTTGCTAAATAATCATTGCTGCTTATGAGTTTTTCTCTGAAATCAGATACGTCGACAAAAGGACGCCGTATGGCCGGAGCTCGCGCCCTCTGGCTCGCCAACGGAATGCGCAAAGAGCAGATGGGTCGCCCCATCGTGGCTGTGGTCAATTCGTTCACCCAGTTTGTGCCCGGACATGCCCATCTGCATGAGGCCGGCCAGATAGTCAAGCGCGAAATCGAGCGCTTGGGCTGCTTCGCCGCCGAATTCAACACCATAGCCATCGACGACGGCATAGCCATGGGCCACGACGGCATGCTCTTCTCGTTGCCCTCGCGCGAGGTGATTGCCGACTCCGTGGAATATATGGTCAAGGCCCATTGCGCCGACGCTATGGTGTGTATCTCCAACTGCGACAAAGTGACCCCCGGCATGCTCATCGCCGCCATGCGTATGAACATCCCCACCATCTTTGTGAGCGGCGGCCCCATGGAGGCCGGCCACGTCGACGGTCAGGCCGTTGACCTGGTTGACATCATGGTGAAGAGCGCCGACTCCACAGTGGCCGACGACCTTGTGGACCGCTACGAGCGCCAAGGGTGCCCCACCTGCGGCAGCTGCTCCGGCATGTTCACCGCCAACTCCATGAACTCTCTGACCGAAGCCATCGGTCTGGCCCTGCCCGGCAACGGCACCATAGTCTCCACCCACGCCGGACGCCGCGCCCTGCTCCAAGAGGCCGCGCGCATCATCGTGAGCAACGCCGAGCGCTATTATCGCGACGAAGACACCTCAGTGTTGCCCCGCAGCATTGCCGACCGCCGCGCCCTGCTCAACGCCATGACCCTCGACATAGCCATGGGCGGCTCCACCAACACCGTGCTCCATCTGCTGGCCGTGGCCCGCGAAGCCGGTGCCGACTTCACCCTGGCCGACATCGACCGCCTGAGCCGTGTCACCCCCGTGCTCTGCAAGGTGGCCCCCAACTCCGCCTATCACATCGAAGACGTTAACCGCGCCGGCGGCATCCTCTCTATCCTGAAAATATTGGCCGACGCCGGAAAGGTGGACACCACCGCCCGCCGCGTCGACGCCCCCTCGCTCGCCGACGCCCTCAGCCGTTGGGCCGTCAGCCCCTCCGGCCCCATCTCCGACGAAGCCCGTCAGCGCTGGCTCAGCGCCCCCGCCGGAGTGCGCTCCATGGAGCTGGGTACCCAAACCACCGCCTATGCCGACCTCGACCTCGACCGCGCCGGCGGCTGCCTGCGCGACGTGGCCCACGCCTATAGCCAAGACGGCGGTCTGGCCGTGCTCTTCGGCAACATCGCCCAAGATGGCTGCGTGGTCAAGACTGCCGGAGTTGACGAGTCGATTCTCCGCTTCAGCGGCACGGCTCGCGTGTATCAATCGCAAGAAGCGGCCATGGAAGCCATTCTCCGCGACGAAGTTCACGCCGGCGACGTGGTGTTTATCACCTACGAAGGCCCGGCCGGCGGCCCCGGAATGCAGGAGATGCTCTATCCCACGAGCTACCTCAAGTCGAAACACCTGGGCAAAGCCTGTGCACTGGTCACCGACGGCCGCTTCTCCGGCGGCACCAGCGGCCTGAGCATAGGCCACGTATCGCCCGAAGCCGCTGCCGGCGGCAACATTGCGCTGGTGCGCAACGGCGACCGCGTGGATATTGACATCCCCGGCCGCAGCATCAACGTGGCCATCTCCGACGAAGAATTTGCCGCCCGTCGCGCCCGGGAAGTCGCTCGCGGCGCCGAGGCGTTCACCCCCACCGAGCGCCAACGCAACGTGCCCGCCTCGCTGCGCGTCTATGCCGCCCACGTCAGCTCAGCCGACAAAGGCGCCGTGCGCACCATCTAACCCCCTCATCATCCCCTCAAGCAATGAGCATGAACAACGAATCAAACCTCATATCCGGCGCCGATGCGCTGATAAAGTCGCTGTTGGCCGAAGGCGTCGACACGGTGTTTGGCTACCCCGGCGGTGCCATTCTGCCCGTCTACGACCGCCTATATGACTACTCCGACCGCCTCAACCACATCTTGGTGCGCCACGAACAGGGAGCCACCCACGCCGCGCAGGGCTATGCCCGCGCCACCGGACGCACCGGCGTGGTGATTGCCACCTCAGGCCCCGGCGCCACCAACCTCATCACCGGCATCGCCGACGCCATGATGGACTCCACGCCCCTGGTGGTGATCACCGGCCAAGTGCGCACGTCGTATCTGGGCAGCGATGCCTTCCAGGAAATCGACGTCATCTCCGTGACCATGCCCATCACCAAGTGGGCCCTGCAGATTCGCAGCGCCGAGGAGATTCCCGCCGCCGTGGCTCGTGCCTTCTACATTGCCTCGACCGGACGCCCCGGCCCCGTGGTGCTCGATCTGGCCCGCGAGGCGCAGACCTGCCCCGTGGAGTGGCACTACGACAAGGTGCGCTTCATCCGCAGCTATAACCCCAACGTCAAGCCCAAAGCCGACGTCATAGCTCAGGCCGCCGAGATGATCAACGCCGCGCGCCGCCCCATGCTGTTGGTGGGTCAGGGCGTGACCCTCTCCCACGCCGAGCGCGAACTTGCCTCGCTGGCTCGCAAAGCCAACATACCCATGGCGGCCACGCTGTTGGGCCTCTCGGCCGTGGACCATCGCGATCCGCTCTACAAAGGTATGCTTGGCATGCACGGCGCCATCGCCCCCAACTACTGCACCAACCAAGCCGACCTGCTCATTGCCGTGGGCTTGCGCTTCGACGACCGCGTCACCGGCGCCACCGCCAAATATGCCCCCAATGCGCAGATCATCCACATAGACATCGACGAATCGGAGTTTGACAAAAACATCCGCGCCAACGTGAAAATCCACAGCGACGCTCGCGCGGCCCTCGCCGCCCTGCTGCCGCAGGTCTGCGCCGCCGACCACTCCGAATGGCTCCACGCCTTCGACGAGTGTGAGCGCGTCGAACGCGACGAAATCATCACCCCCGCCACTCATCCCGCCTCCGAGGCCATGACCATGCCCGAAGTCATCGACTTGATCAGCCGCCTGGCTCCGGCCGACGCTATCGGCGTGACCGACGTGGGCCAAAATCAGATGTTTGCCGCAAGATATTTCAGCCTCATCTCCATACGCCAACTCATCACCTCCGGCGGCCTCGGCACCATGGGCTTCGGTCTTCCGGCAGCCATCGGCGCAAAACTCGGTTGCCCGGGCCGCGAAGTCATAGCCTTCCTCGGCGACGGCGGTTTCCAGATGACCGAACAGGAGCTCGGCACCATCATGCAATACGACGTGGCCGTGAAAGTGGTGATTCTCAACAACAACTTCCTTGGCAACGTGCGCCAGTGGCAGCAGCTCTTCTTCAACAGCCGCTTCTCGCAAACTCCGATGCTCAACCCCGACTTTGCCATGCTCTCGCAAGCCTACGGCATCGAGAGCGCCGACGTCAACACCCGCGAGGAGCTGGAGCCGGCCGTGCGACGCATGCTCCAATGCCCCAAGTCGTTTGTGCTCAACGTCAACATCGACCCCGGCCACATGGTCTTCCCGATGGTGGCCCCCGGCGCTGCCATCGACAACATACTGATTGCCCCCAACCGCACGTTTAACCCACAATAAACCCCTTTTCAACTATGGACGATTCGCAACACGAACAACTATTCACCGTGAGCGTGTTCTCGGAAAACTGCGTGGGCCTGCTCAACCAAGTGTCGATCATCTTCACTCGCCGCTGCCTCAACATCGAAGATGTGTCGGCCAGCGGTTGCTCCATCCCCAACGTGCACAAGCTCACCATCACCACGCGCAGCAACCGCGCCACGATGGAGAAGGTGGTCAAGCAGATTGAAAAACGTATCGACGTGATTCGCGCATTCCTCTACACCGACGACGACATTGTCTATCAGGAGATTGCGCTCTACAAAATACCCACTCAAAACCTTATGCACGAGCAGCAGCTCGAGTCGATTATACGCCGCTACGGCGCCCGTGTGCTCGACATCACCCCCGAATATACCGTCATCGAAAAAGCGGGCCACTCCTGGGAGACCGAAGCGCTCTTCAACGAGCTGCGCCGCTACGACATCAAACAATATATGCGTTCCGGACGCGTCTGCGTCACCAAGTCGACCGTGGAGCACGTCGACCTTTTCCTTCAGGAGCAAGAAGTGCGCCGCCAACTCACCGATGAACAACAATAACTCAGACTCAACGCTCTACACCAACCACTATTTCCTGCGCGCCGGCGAATGCGACGCCCAAGGGCTGATGCCTCTGCCGCTGATTGTGGGCCGACTGATTGACACGGCCACCGACCATGCCAACTCGCTCCACATAGGCTACGACAACCTCAACAGCCGCCGCATGGGGTGGGTGCTTTCGCGCCTACTCATCGACATAGACTCGCGCCCGGGCATCAACTCCTATTATAATGTGGAGACCTGGATTGAGGAGATGGCCCGCATGATGAGCAACCGCTGCTTTGAGGTGACCGACCCCGAGGGCTGTGCCTTCATCCACGCCCGCTCCTTCTGGATGGCCATCGACTTGGACCGCCGCACCGCAGTGGACCTCTCCGGCATCTCCACCTCCGGGATGATCAACAGCGAACGCCGCTCCACGGTGGCCCGTCCGGCTCGTCCGGCCTCGCCCGCGCAGGTCACCTCCGAGCGCAACTACACCTTCCGCTTCACCGACCTCGACTTCTATCGCCACGTCAACTCCGTGCGCTACGTTGAGATGGTGCTCAACTCCTGGCCGCTGGAGCGCTTCGACCGCCAACGCATCGCCTCGATTGAGATAGCCTTCAATCACGAATGCCACTTTGGCGACACCGTGAGCATCCGTTGCGACGACTCCTCGGAGCTCTGTTCGGTGGTGGAGGTGATGCGCGCAGAGCAACGAGTGATGTCGGTGCGCATTGCATGGCAAAATATTTAACCCAATCATAACTCTCAACCAACTCAACATTAGAAAATGGCAAAACTTAATTTTGGCGGTGTTGACGAAACAGTGGTCACCCGCGAAGAATTTCCCATTGAACGCGCCCGCGAGGTGCTCAAAGACGAAACTATCGCCGTGATCGGTTACGGCGTGCAAGGCCCCGGCCAAGCTCAAAATATGCGCGACAACGGATTGAACGTCATCGTTGGCCAACGTGCCGGCGCCACCTTCGACAAGGCTGTGGCCGACGGTTGGGTGCCCGGCGAAACGCTCTTCTCCATCGACGAGGCTTGCCGCCGCGGCACCATCATCATGTGTCTGCTCAGCGACGCCGCCGTGCTCAGCTGCTGGCCCACCATCAAGCAACATCTCACCGCCGGCAAGGCCCTCTACTTCTCCCACGGCTTTGCCATCACCTGGAGCGACCGCACCGGCTGTGTGCCCCCGGCCGACGTCGACGTGATCATGGTGGCCCCCAAGGGCTCCGGCGCTTCGGTGCGCTCAATGTTTCTCGACGGCCGCGGCATCAATGCCTCCTTTGCCGTGGAGCAAGACGCCACCGGCAAGGCCCTGGACCGCACTCTGGCCCTGGGCATAGCCATCGGCTCCGGCTATCTGTTTGAAACCACATTCCATCGCGAAGCCATCAGCGACCTCACCGGCGAACGCGGCGCACTGATGGGCGCCATCCAAGGCCTATTCTTGGCCCAGTATGAAACCCTGCGCGAACATGGCCACACCCCCTCCGAGGCCTTCAACGAGACGGTGGAAGAACTCACCCAATCGCTGATGCCGCTCTTTGCCGACCGCGGCATGGACTGGATGTATGCCAACTGCTCCACCACCGCCCAACGCGGCGCCCTGGACTGGATGACACCCTTCCACGACGCCATCAAGCCCGTGATGGAACGCCTCTACGCCAGCGTTGCTTCCGGCGAAGAAGCCCAGAAATCTATCGACTCCAACTCCGCTCCCGGCTATCGCGAAAAACTCAATGCCGAACTCGCCGAGATGCGCAACAGCGAATTGTGGCGCACCGGTGCCACCGTGCGTCAGCTCCGTCCCGAAAATCTTCCCCGCAAAAAGTAATCTGATTATGAAACGTGTGATTTCGGCGGCTTGCATTGCCGCTCTCTCCATCGGCGCATTTGCCGCCGACCACGTCACCGAGGCCTCGGCCGTGAAACAGGTGTTTGGCGACGGCGCCAGAGTCACCTCCATTCAGCTTGTCTACGATGCCGAGATCGACTCCACGTCGCTCACTCCGGCCACATTCTCCCTTATGGGCCAGGAGATTACCGCCGTTAAGGTTGACGGCCCGCGCGTGACCCTCACGGTTGACCCCACATTCACATTCCGTGGCGGCCCGCAAGGCCAAGGCGGCCCGCAAGGTGAGCGTCCGCAAGGCGGCCCGCAAGGTCAAGGCGGCCCGCAAGGCCAGGGTGGCCCTCAGGGCGAGCGTCCGCAAGGCGGCCCGCAGGGCCAAGGTGGCCCTCAGGGCGGCCGACCCGGCGGGATGCATCAGATGCCCACCATGCTGCTCCAGCAGGGTGAGGTGAAAACTCTCGCAGGTGCCACTTATGCGGCTTCGCAGGAGCCTATCGCCATCACCCATGAGCGCGTGCTCGTGGCCGAAGACTTCGTGAGCATGTGCTACACCGATGAAGCCACCGGCGAAGTGCTCAACTACAGCCTCTTCGTGCCCAAGAACTACAATCCGCAAGTGGCCTATCCTATGATGGTCTACATTCCCGGCCCGTCGGCTCCCGGCACTCAGATTTCCGCTGCGCTGACTCAGGGCAACGGGGCAACGGCGTGGGCCACCGACGAGTGGCAGGCCGAGCATCCGTGCATCGTCTTTGTGCCGCAATTTGCCTCTGTGCAGTCTTCCGACGGCACCGAAGCTCAGCCCAACGTGCAACTCTGCGTGACGCTGGTCGACACTCTCACGTCGCTCTGCAACGTGGACCGCACGCGCATCTATGCCGCAAGCCAATCGCGCGGATGCGCCACGGCCATGTCTATGATGGCAGCTCGTCCGGAGCTGTTTGCAGCCGCCATTCTGGCTGATGCGCAAGCCGACCAATCAACCATCACTGCCCTCTCGAAGCATAACCTCTGGGTGTTTGCCTCGGCCACCGACGGCTCCGACGAGGCATGGAAGGCAGCCGGCGCACAAGTTTCCGACCAACAATGGCTGCCCGGCGACACCGATGAAACCCGTTTTGAGGCCGTGAAGCGCGCCATAGCAGCCGGCGGCAACGTGCATGTGAGCCTCGTGGGCGGCGACGCGCGTCGCAATTCCGCTTCGCGCATAGCCTTCTCCATCCCGGCCCTCAAGGAATGGCTCTTCGACCAACATCGCTAATTCCCACTATCATCTATTTTTATAAGCGAAAGCCTCGCCTGACGTTAGCGTCGGCGAGGCTTTTTTTAATGTGGGATATGCGTCGGTTTAGCGGACGATGAATTTGCGGCCGTCTTGGATGTAGAAGCCGGGACGGGCTGCGGAAGCCACGCGGCGACCTTGCATGTCGAAGATGGCTGCGGAGCTGTCAGTAGCAGCTGCGGCAGCGGCCGATACCTCGTCGATGCCGGTGGCAACGTAGTCGGCGTCGAAGCTCAGAGAATCGTCGGAGATGCTCTTTTCGCTTGCGGTTGCGGCGGAGATGTAGGAGGCTCCGGAGCTGACGATGGTAGATTCGGTGACCTTGGTCATGCCGTCGGCGTTGAAGATATATGAACCGGCCTCAACGGAGGTTTGATAGGAGGTGCCGCTCAGCAGGTTGTCGGCGGTGTTGGTGCCGATGGCGCGAGCGTTGGCAGCGGCGTAGACAATTTCCAGGTCGATGGATTCGCCGAAGTTGCCTGCGCCGAGGAAGAATGCGGTCTTGGCGGGGATGGTTTCGCCTTCGGTGTATTCAGCCAAAACGAGTTGACCGTTAACCACGCCGGTTACAACAAACGCCAAGGGTGCGGCCGGAGCCTTCACAGCCACGGGGAGGCAGAGCGGAGTGGGCTCGTCGGTGCTGAGTTTCACGGGGACGTTGGTAGCCTCTTCGATGTAGAATGTTGCGGCGGCGCTCTGGTCGTCGCTCAGCAGCAGGCATTCGGTGTCGGGGTAGTTGCCCGAGCCGGAGAAGCTGGCGGCGGGTTCGCCGTTGTAGACGTAATATTGGTCGCTGAGCACGAGCTGCACGGCCATCTTCTGCTCGTCGTTCACGCTTTCAATCCAAGAGCTGTAGCCGTAGGAACCGCTCCAAGTGGCATTGGCCACAGCCTCAACGCGAGAGTGAGATCCATCCTTGCCGCCAAAGAGTCGGGTGGTGGCAGCATGCTGCAGGCGCACTTTGCCGTCGCTTTCCACCATCTGCCAGAGCGAGGTGGCGTTGTTGGTGTAGATGTCGCCGAAGAGCACGCGGCGGTTGGAATCATCCGAGTTGTTCAGCGGGTTGATGTAGCCATATTTGCCGTCGGTCGAAGCGATGCGGAAG
>CAZJWM010000027.1:0-21381 GCA_964549975.1 uncultured Bacteroides sp.
ATGGCAAATTCCTCAAAGGAGTCGTGGTTGGAGGCGCGAAGCGAGGCTATGCGATTGGCCACGAGGAAGCCCTCCTCAAAGTCGCTATAGGCCTTGATGAGTTCGATTTTGGTGCCTTTTTCGTTTTGCGAGAACACGCGTTTGGGGATTTGCTGGGTGTTTTTGGCAATGAGCGAATTGGCGGCGTTGGTGATGGTCTGCGTGGAGCGATAGTTTTGCTCGAGTTTGAAGGTTTGGAGAGTGGGGTAGGTGTTTTGCAGATTGAGGATATTGTCGATGTTGGCGCCGCGAAAGGAGTAGATGCTCTGGTCGTCGTCGCCCACCACGCAGAGTTTGCCGCTGTCGCGTGTGAGCATCGTCACAATCAGATGTTGCGCGAAGTTGGTATCTTGATACTCGTCGACAAGCACGTAGCGGAAAAACTCCTGATAGTGGTGGAGCACGTCGGGATTGTCGCGCAGCAACACGTTGGTGAAGTAGAGCAGGTCGTCGAAGTCCATGGCGTTAGCCACAAACAGGCGATTGCAATAGATGGCGTAGATCTGATAGATCATCGGGCGACGGGCGCGGCGATCGGCCTCGAGGATGGCCGACGAATTCTTATACTGCTGGGGCCCGATGAGGGCGTTTTTGGCCGCGGAGATGGCGCCGTGGACCACCGCCGGCTTGTAGATTTTGTCGTCGAGGTCGAGGTCTTTGATGATGGTCTTGATCAGTGCACGCGAGTCGTCGGTGTCGTAGATGGTGAAACCGGGTTTGAAGCCGATGCGGTCTACGTGGTTGCGCAGCAGCCGACTGAAAATGGAGTGAAACGTGCCCATCCACAGGCGCGATGCGGTGCGGGGGCCCACCATCTTCTCAATGCGTTGGCGCATTTCGCGAGCGGCTTTGTTGGTGAAGGTGAGGGCCAGGATGCGCCAGGGCTCGAAGCCACCGTGGAGCAGATGGAGAATTTTGTAGGTAAGAACGCGAGTTTTGCCGGAACCCGCACCGGCGATGACCAGTTCGGGGCCGGTGCTATACTCCACAGCGGCACGCTGGGCGGAGTTCAGGTCGTTGAGATATTCGTCTGAAGCCATTGCTTGATTGATTCGGAAATTTGCGGATAGGCGGCCAGCAGGGCCGAAAGTTGGCGGTTGTTGCCGCCATGATACACGTTGTCCAGTGCCAGCCCGTGTTGGTAGGTGCCTTGGTCGATGTCTACGTAGTCTTCGTTGATGGGGGAGTCGGTGGGCGATTTCATCACCAAGGTGCCGGCCAGACGCTCCATGGCCCAAAACCAGAGGTCGTCGGCCTTGGGGGCGAGGGCTGAGATGCGGTCGGTGCGGAGCACTTCGTCGGTGAAGCATCCCGCGGGATAGTAGACGCCGGCCACTCCGGTGGCTATGATGTCGGGGCGCGGCGCGGGGCAGTCGGTGACGGCCGTCCATTGGTCGCCGGCCTCGGTGAGCGAGAGCAGCTCGGGGCGCGGGGTGATGACGCAGCCGGGATGGCGCTCGGCGGTGGCCTGAAGGCGCTCCAGCAGGTTGGGGGCGTAGATGGCGTCGTCGTCGATGGTGACGATGGGCGGACGATTTTCAAGGCCCAGGAGGCGGAGAGTGGGGATAAGCTTTTTGAACGACTTGAGGTCTTCGCAGCGGCGAATTTCCAAGCCGCGCTCTGCCTGGCGCATCAAGGCGGGATTGGCCTCGGGGCGGTCTTGGTCGGTGAGCCAAAGGATGACGCGCTGCGGCGGCAGCGATTGGCGCACAATCGACTCGATGGCGCAGTGGACAAAGCCGAGGCGGCGGCCATAGGTGGTGAGCGACACCACGGGGCCCGGCCCGCCGCCTATGCGCGGGGCGTCGGCCTCGGCGCAGAGCGCCTCCATTTGGCGCTGACGCGCAAGGCGCTGCCGACGAACACGCCGCCGCTGACCGGTGAGCCACTGTTTGAGCTCAATCAGACGAATGTGGAGCGTGTTCATTGACGATTGTCGAAAAATTCGGTGAGATATTTCTCCAGTTCGGTGGAGTCAACGTGGGTGCGCAGTTCGCCGCGATAGGCCAAGGTGACACCGCCGGTCTCTTCGCTCACCACCACGGCCATGGCGTCGGTGGCTTGCGCTATGCCCATGGCGGAGCGGTGGCGCAGGCCCATGGAGCGCGGAATGGAGGTGTCGTGGCTCACGGGCAGGATGCATCCGGCGGCCATGATGCGATTGGCCTTGTTGATGATCATGGCTCCGTCGTGGAGCGGGGAGTTCTTGAAGAAGATGTTTTCGATGAGGCGCGAGTTGAGGCGGGCGTCGATGACGTCGCCGGTCTTGACGTAGGAGTCGAGCGAGACGTCGCCGGCCAAGACAATCAGCGCACCGGTGCGCGAACGGGCCATGTTCATGCAGGCATAAACTATGGGCATCACCACGCGATGGAGGGCGTCGGCGCCGAGGCTCTCGCCGTCGGAATGTTTGCGGAAGAAGAATTTGCGGAGATTTTTGAGCTGTTGATGCGACCCCACCTCCTCCAAGAAACGCTTGATTTGCTCCTGAAAGATGATGACCAACACCAACAGGCCCACGCTCATACACTTGTCGAGAATCGTGCCTATAAGGCGCATTCCAAGGATTTCCGACGTGACGAGCCACACCCCGATGAACGCGAGCACACCGAGGAATATGTTCTTGGTGCCCGACTGCTTCATCAGCTTATAGAGCCAAAAGAGCAGCAGCGCCACGAACAACACGTCTATCGCATCTTTTATTCCGAAAGATATCATGGTTAATTGCTATCCACAAAGTTACGCTTTTTCTGCGAATTTCCGCCAAAAAAGTGTGGTGAATTCGTCAGAAGGTGAGGCGATAGTCCTGCCGCGGCAGGCCGTGGCGATTCACGGCTATGCCCACGCGGCCGTTGGTGAAGGTCATTCCGCCGGGCCAACGGCTCTGCAGGGTGCGCCAGCCGTTGCGACGGGTGCCGCGCACAAAGAGGAGCGGAGTGTCGGTTGGCAGGGTGTCGGCCGAGGAGGTCCACACGGTCATCTCGGCGTCGGCCGGGGAGTTGACCAAGGTGACCGTCGGCAGCGCCATCTTCACCACGTCGGACCCGCGGCCCACCACGCACACACGCCCGGGGTGGAAAAACACCAGGGTGCGATAGAGCAGGCGCGCGTCGCGCTCGCCTATGGAGGCGCCGGAGAGCCGCTCAAAGTCGTAGTAGGGCAGCGTCTCGCGGAGCACCCGCGTGATGAAGTGGTAGGCAAACGGCGAGTGCACGCCGAAACCGTGGTTCACACGGTAGCGGCGCACTCGGCTCAATATTCTGTGGATGTTCATTCCTGCTCTTGGGGGCGGCGAGAGAAGTTAACGAGGGCTCCGGCCGCAGCGGCGATGAGCAGAGCAAAGGTGAGGGCTATGGCCACGGTGGCCACGGTGTTGGTGGTGGAAATGGCTTGCGGCTTGAATTCCATCACCACTTGGTGGCGTCCGGCGGGCAGGCGCATGGCGCGGAGCACGTAGTTGACGCGACCAATCTCCGCAGGGGTGCCGTCAACTGTGGCTGTCCATCCGGGGAAGTAGATTTCGGAGAAGACGGCCACGCCGCCGTCGCTGCTGCCAACGTCGTAGGTCATGCGGTTGGGACGATAGTCGGTGAGGCGCACGTAGGCGATGCTGTCGGGGCGGATGGGCTCGGTGCCGAGGGTGGAGGCAAAGGCGCGGTCGGCCACGGCGGTGGTGCGCGGGTTGAGGCTGTCGAGGGCGGCCATTTCGGCGTCGGCCCCGTCAACGTAGTCCAAACGGTCAACAAACCAGCCGTTGCCCAGGGCGTCGGGGTTGTATTCGGGCAGGGTGTCGGGGCTGACAATCACGTAGCGTGTGTTGAGCATATTGATGACGGCAGGGTTCATTTGGCGCATCATCTGGCGCTCAATGAGGTCTTGATAGCGGGTGAGTTTTGCGGCATGATAGCCACCGATGGCTTTGTGGAAATAGCTCGAGGTGGAGGAGCTGAAGCCGGGGATGTCGAGCACACGGAAGTCGGGGTCGGTGTCTTGCAGGATGGCGCGGTCGGCCACCGAGGGGGTGAAGCCCTGCGCGGGTTGCGGCTCGGTGAAGCTGTCGGAGGAGAGGTAGCGCTTGTCCACGGTGTAGAGGTCCACCAGGGTGATGACGCCCACGGCGGCAATGGTGGCGGTGCTGCCAATCTTTTCGCGTTTGTAGAGCCAGAGGGCGCCGCCGCCGAGAAGCAGGATGATGAGCGAACGGATGGCGTCGGACTTGATCATCTGCTCGCGCGCGGCCATGACGGTTTGGGCGAGTTCACCGGAGATGTGGGCGCCATAGTAGCTCTCCACTTGGCTAATCACGGCATAGTCGTTGCCGTTGAGGATGCTGACAAAGAGCTTGGGCATGACAATGAAAATCAAGCAGATGACGCTCAGCGTGCCAAAGGTGTAGAGCAGTTGTCGCTGATTGATTTTGCGGGGCTCGCTGATGAGTTGCGCAAGGGCCAACACGGCCAACAGCGGTATGGTGAGTTCGGCAATGACGAGGATGCTCTCCACGGCGCGAAACTTCGTGTACATGGGCATGAAGCTTATGAAGAGGTCGGTGAACCACTGCATGTTGCGGCCCAGAGCCAGGCCCATCGACAGGAGCGTCAGCACCAGCAGAGCCCACTTCAGCGGCCCCTTGACGGTGAAGACGCCCAACACGAACAGGGCGAAAATCAGTGCACCCACATAGACGGGGCCGTTGGTGCCCTCTTCGCCGCCGAAATATTGCGAGAAGTAGGGGAGCAGCGCGTCGGTCTGCTTGGGCGAGGCGGTGTTGACTTGGTCGATGGTCATGGGGCGCATACGGCCGTCGATGGGGCGAGCCGAGGCGCCGCCGTTGATGTTGGGCACCAGCAGGGAGAACATCTCCGAACGGCCGTAGCTGTAGGCGGTGATGTAGTTGCGGTCGAGGCCACCGGTGGCGTCGTCGCCTTGGGGCGAGGTGAGTTCGGAGTGGCCGCCGCGTATGGTGAGTTTGGAGTATTCGTAGGTGTTGTAGAGCGAGGGGAGGTTGGCGGCGATGCCCACGCCCAAGGCGCAGAGGGCCACCACCGACGAAATCAGCCACGAGCGCATCTGCTTGTTGCGGAAGGCTTCAACGCCCAGAGCGATGACCAGTCCGAGAATCACCCAGCCGAAATAGTAGGTCATCTGCACGTGGTTATTGAGCAGCTGCATGGCAAACGAGAGGGCCGTCAACCCGGCGCCCCAAAGGCGTCGGCCGCGGTAGATGAGGATGAGTCCGGCAAGCGTGGGGGGCACGTAGGCCACGGTGGCAAACTTCCAGATGTGGCCGGCGCCTATGAGTATGACGAAATAGCTGGAGAAGCCCCAAGCCACGGCGCCGAGCAGCGCCACGGGCCAGCGCATGCGCATCACCAGCAGCAGAATCAACATGCCCAACATCATCATGGCCAGGAGGTTTGACGGCGCGGGCAGGCCCAGGCCAAAGAGGGTGTTCACCCACTTCAGTAGCGAGGTGGAGGCGTAGGCCGGCGAGATTTGATAGGTGGGCATGCCGCTGAAGAGCGAGTTGGTCCAATAGGAGGTCTCGCCTGTTTTAGCGGCATATTCTTGGATTTCGTGGCCGTTGGCAAGGCCGGTTTGCATATCGCTTTGCATGAGCACACGGCCCTGCGAGGCATCGGGGTAGAAGAAGGCGAAGGCTATCACGAAGATAGCCACCACCGCCAATATCGGTCCCCACACGCAGGGACGTTTAAGCTGTTGAGTGAGTTGCATTTAGCTGAGTTGAAGGGATTATAGATATTTTTCGCCGTCGCATTGGCGAACATCGTTGACGTATTGACGAATCTGTTGTTCGTGGGCTATGGGGCAGATGAGAAGCACGTCGTCGGAGTCGGCCACGATGAAGTCGCTCAGGCCGTCGGCCACGATGAGTTTCTCGCGATTTGTCTCGGAGAAGATGCTGTTGGAGGTGGAGTAGGTCATCACACGGCAGCCCTGAGTGACGTTGCCTTGGGCATTGCGCGGGGAGTTGTCGCGCAGGGAGCTCCATGTGCCCAGGTCGCTCCAGCCGAAGTCCACGCGCTCCACATACACATTGCGGGCCTTTTCCATCAGGGCATAGTCGATGCTCACACCGGGGCAGGCGGCAAATTCGCGGTTGATGAAGTCGGCTTCGCGTTCGGTGCCGAAGTCGTCAACTCCGCGGGCAAAGCGTGAGGCTATTTCGGGGGCATATTCGGCCAGTGCGCCAATCAGCGTGGCAGCTCGCCAGAGGAAGATGCCGGAGTTCCAGAGGAATTCGCCGGTGGAGATGAACACTTTGGCCAACTCCACGTTGGGCTTCTCGGTGAAGGTCTTCACGCGATGGATGTCGCCCTCGGCGGTGGGGCCCATCTGGATGTAGCCGTAGCCGGTTTCGGGGCGATTGGGGGCGATGCCCAAGGTGAGCAGGGCCTCGTTGCTCTCCACGAAGTCGAGACCCGTGGCGATGCAGCGCTGAAATTCCACCTCGCGAGTGATGAGATGGTCGGCGGGGCATACCACCATCGAAGCTTGCGGATCGCGGGCCAGTATGTGGTGGGCGGCCCAAGCGATGCAGGGGGCGGTGTTGCGGCGCGCGGGCTCGAGCAACACCTGCTCGGGGCTGAGGCCGGGAATCTGCTCGTGGATCATGGGGGCATAGACCTCGTTGGTGACGAAGATCACGTTGTCGTGCGGCACCAGCGGCAGAATGCGGTCGTAGGTCATCTGCAGCAGCGAGCGGCCCGTGCCCATGAAGTCGATAAACTGTTTGGGACGGTTTTCGCGGCTCGAAGGCCAGAAGCGGGAGCCAACGCCGCCGCACATGATCACGCAGTATCTATGTTGAGAGGTTTCTTGTTTCGTCATAATCTGAAATTCAAGATATTAGTGAATGGGGTGTAACTATTTTTATATGGGGTTCGGCGTCAGGCCTGCGGCTGATGGGTGGGGCGCAGCAGGTCGTTGACGGTTTTAACGGGATTGAAGGTTGAGGCGGGCACTTCCACGAAGATGGTGTTCCAGTCGCTCATGGCGCCGTTCCAGAGGCCGGGGAGTTCGAGGGCCTGAAGGTCGCGGCCGGCCGCCGATTTTTGGGAGATGAAGCCGGTGGCGGGGTCCACGTGGTCGCGCAGGGTGTAGGTGTGGCCTTGCGGGTCTTGGATGTAGCACACCAGGTCTACGGGGTTGAAGTGCGTTGCCTTGGCCATCATCGCCTTATAGTCGGCGTTTGCCGGGTCAATCTGATGGCTTTCGAGGATTTGAGGCGAGGCGGAGCCGTCGGGGTTGACGGCGATGTAGGGGCCGCCGCCGGGTTCGCCTTCGTTGACCACCATGCCGCAGACGCGCAGTGGGCGGTTGAACTTGGCGCGGAGATAGGCGCGCAGGGCCGGGGTGTCCATCGTGGCGATGGAGGGGTCGGTGGTCTGCAGGGTGTCGCCCAGGAAGGTGACCATCTCTTGGAGGCGCTGCTCTGAGCAGGTGTCAACTTCCGAGAGGAAGCCAACGATGGCGTCGTGAACTGTGATGAGATGTCCGGCAAGCACTTTTTTCCACTCCACGGTGGAGGCGCGCAGATGATCGGGCACCACGTTGTCGATATTTTTCACGAAGACCACGGGCTGAGGAATCTCGCCGAGGTTTTCAATCAGTGCGCCGTGGCCGCCGGGACGGAAAAGCAGGTTGCCGTCGGCGGTGCGGAAGGCGGTGCCGTCGGGGTTGGCGGCGATGGTGTCGGTGGAGCTACGCTGCTCTGAGAGGGTGGCGGAGATTTTCACACCGGCAGCCTTCTCGGCGGCGGGGATGGCTGCGGCGAGTTTGTCGGTGAAGAGGCCGCGATGGGCGGGACTCACGGTGAAGTGGAGATGAAGGGTGCCGCCGGGGGCCACTGCCGTGGCTATGCCTTCGCTGATCTGCTCATCCACGGGGGTGTGGGCGCCGCCGGCATAGGCGTGAAATTGGAGCATACCCTTGGGGAGTTGGCCATAGTTGAGGCCCTGCTCCTTGATGATGGCGGCAATGAGTTCTTTATATCGTCCGGCTGCGCGAAGGCCCGTGGCGTCGAGACCGTAGAGGCGTTGGCAGGCGTCGTTCAGAGCCGGATAGAAGGCAAATTGCTCAATACGGTCGATGACTTCACGCACCTCGGCTTTGGGCTCGGAGCTCTCGCCGTCGACGAAGGCAAAGAGCGACTTAAACATGCGCGAGGCGGCACCGCTGGCGGGCACAAACTTGCACGCCTCGCCACCATGCGCCAGATATTTCTCCCAGCGAGCTGTGGCCTGCGCCTTCTGCTCGGGGCTCAGGCGCATGATGCCGTGGCCGGGTGTGGCGGAGCCTTTGAGGGTGAGATACGGGAATCCGGTGGTGAAACGCTGTAGCTGAGAGAGGGCCTGCTCGGCAGTGATACCCTTGGCTTGCAGCAGCTTAAGGTCGGTGTCGGTGAACATATTGATTCGACTGGTTGATGGGTTGATTGGGCTTTGGGTTTGATTGTAGACACGCAGTGTGTCTCCACAAAATTACCATAAATTTTTTGATTCTGAAAGGAAAAACGTAAATTTGCGCTATGAAACCATCAAATTCACGCCCGAAAGTGCTCGCCGTGGCCTCTCTGGGGGGCCATTGGATGCAGTTGCTCCGACTCTGCGGCGAGCTCTGCCATGACCACGACATCGCCTATGTGACCACCAACGCGGGAGCCGCCTCGATGCTCCCCGCCGGGGCTACGCTTCACACCGTCACCGACTTCAGCCGCTGGGACGCCTGGCGCCTGCCGGCCGTGGCCTGGCGAATGTGGCGCATCATCGGACGCGAACACCCTCAAGCCATCCTCACCACCGGCGCCGCCCCGGGCCTGATTGCCGTGGCCGTGGGACGTCTGCGCGGGGTGCGCACCATCTGGGTGGACTCAATAGCCAACGCCGCCACCCTGAGCGGCAGCGGCAAAATGGCCGCACGCATCGCCCACCGCGTCTTCACGCAGTGGCCCGACCTGGCGCACGGCAATGTGGAATATCACGGCAACACGTTTGGATTATGATTTTCGTAACCGTTGGCACACAAATCCCCTTCGACCGACTGATGCAGATGGTCGACGAAGTTGCCCCCAGTCTTGGCGGCGAAGAGATTGTGGCGCAAAGCTGCGCCGGAGAATACTCGCCTCGCCGGTTCTCCACAGTGCAATTCATCGAACCGGCTGAATTTGAGCGAATAATGGACACGGCGCGCATCGTCGTGGCCCACGCCGGCATCGGCACCATCATCTCGGCCATGCGCCGCGGCAAACCGCTGGTGGTAGTGCCACGTCAGGCCGCCCTCCATGAGCATCGCAACGACCACCAACTGGCCACCGCCACAATGCTGGCACGCCGCTCCGGAGTGGCCGTGGCCCACAATGCCGCAGAACTGCTGCCGCTGATGCTCAACGCCCCCGTGCCGGCCCGCCTGAGCCCGCACCCCTCGCCCTCGCTCATCGACGCCCTCCGCTCCGCAATTTCAATTGAAAATTGAAAGTTGAAAATTGAAAGTCCGGAGTGGAAAGTCTTTCAGTGTAAAGTCCTTTAGTGGAAAGTCCGTCCCTAAAGTCCCTAAACCGCATTTTGGCCGAATTGGGTAATGAAAGTTGGCCAAATTGGGTAATAGATTTTGGCCAAATTTGGTAATTAAAGTTGGCCAAATTGGGTAATTAAAGTTGGCCAAATTTGGTAATGAAAATTGGCCAAATTTGGTAATTAGAAAAATTTGCTTTATCTTTGTAGTCAAAATCAGATAGTTATGAAAGCAGACTACAGACCCCGAGTGATAGACGCTGAGGTGGCTCGCAGGCTCCACAGCGTAGGCGCAATAGTGATAGAGGGCGCAAAGTGGTGTGGCAAGTCCACCACGGCCGAACACCACAGCCGGAGCCAGGTGTTTCTAGACGACCCGGCCAGGAAAACGCAATATCAACTGTTTGCCGAAAACAATCCGCAAATGATACTCGACGGCGAGGTGCCGCGCCTGTTGGACGAATGGCAACTCGCCCCGCAGCTGTGGGACGCCGTGCGCTACACAGTGGACCATCGCCGCGGCATGGGTCAATTCATACTCACCGGCTCAGCCAAGCCTGCCGACCGCTCAAAGATATACCACACCGGCACGGGGCGCTTCGCCTGGCTAAGAATGCGCCCGATGTCGCTGATGGAGTCGGGCAACTCCTCCGGCGAGGTGAGTCTGGCGCGGCTCTTCAATGATCCGGGGGCGGATGTGGCCGCTGCCGTGGAGTCAGACCTCGAGCGGATGGCACGATTGGTGTGCCGCGGCGGATGGCCGTCAGCCTTGGAGCTGGATCCGGAATATGAGCTATCGCCCGCCATGGACTACTACGACGCCGTGGTCAACGTGGACATTCGCCAAGTTGACGGGGTGGAGCGCAGCGTGGAGCGCGCCAAGCGTCTGATGCGCTCACTGGGCCGATTTCAAGGCACTCAAGCCTCGGTGCGTCAGATAGTGGAAGATATGAACGGGGGCGACAAGGATGTGATGGAAGACAAGACGGTGAGAAACTATCTCGACGCGCTCCAGTCGATGTTTGTGATAGAGAATCTGCCGGCATGGAACCCCAACCTCAAATCGCGCACGGCCATACGCACGGCCGAAACTCACTATTTTGTGGACCCATCGATAGCCACCGCCGCCATGGGCATTGGCCCGGGCGACTTGCTCAACGACCTGAAAGCCTTTGGGTTGCTGTTTGAGACGATGTGTGTGCGCGACTTGCGCGTCTACTGCCAGCCGCTGCGCGGCGAGGTGTATCACTTTCGCGACAAAAACGGTCTGGAATGCGACGCCGTGGTGCATCTGCCCAACGGCTCTTACGGCCTTATAGAGATAAAACTCGGCGGCGAAACGGCCATCAACGAGGGCGCAGCCACGCTGCAAAAACTCGCTTCGAAAGTCGACGTGGACCGCATGAAAGCGCCGTCGTTCATGATGGTGCTCACTGCGGTGGGGGCGTATGCCTATCGGCGGGCGGACGGGGTGTTGGTGGTGCCGCTCAATGCCCTGGGCGTGTAAAATAAATGGACGGATTCTCACGAACCCATCCATCTGTAGAAATAAAAATGTTACACAAAAGTATCCTTACTTATATCACTATAGACTATATGAAGATATTTGCCGGGGTGGGGTATCTCATGATTGCCCGGCTAAATATAGGGTACAAAGTTATCGTTCACATCTTCCGCGAGGTCCGCAAAGAAGTTGTGATTCAAGATGATACTAATCTTACGCAACAGGTAGGTGTCTATGTCGGCTCGGCGAAAGATATCATACGCGGTGGAGCGGTCGCAAGGTATCTGGCTTGCGAACCAAGTCACCGAGTGTCTGCCGGGCATAGCATCCAGGGTGTCGCGGATTTGACGACCTATGTGCATAATGAGAAATTAATAAATTCGAAGAGAGGTAAGTCTATTATGTTTTAAATTGGTAGTCGAGGGGGTGTAGAATGATAATGTTCTGCTATTTCGCTGCAAATATAATAAATTTTCCATGATGTGTCAATGTTAATGTATATTATTTTGACTTTATTTAACGGTTATAACTTTTTGGTACAGTTTAGTATGGTGATTTGTAGGGGTTTCACCCCCATTTTGTCACGGTAGCGTAGGGTGATTGTCATATCAGTTTCCGGGCATTTGACGTCGCGCCGCATCGAGTCGGAGCATCACAAAGAGCAAAATGGTGAAGCCCCAGAGCGAGGAGCCGCCATAGCTGAAAAATGGCAACGGGATGCCGATGACCGGGCAGAGCCCTATGACCATGCCGACGTTGATGAGCAGGTGAAAGATCAGAAGTGACACAACACTGTAACCGTAGACTCGCCCGAACGTGCCGGGCTGGCGCTCGGCCAGGAAGATCAGACGGCAAATCAGTGTGCAAAAAAGAATTAAAACGAGCGATGTGCCCCAATAGCCCTCTTCTTCGCCGATGGTGCAGAAGATGAAGTCGGTGTGTTGTTCAGGCACGTATTTGAGCTTTGTTTGGGTGCCGTTGAGGAAGCCTTTGCCCTTGACGCCGCCGGAGCCGATGGCTATCATCGACTGGTTGACGTTGTAGCCGGCGCCGCGCGGGTCGGCGGTGATGCCCAGACTCACGAGGATGCGGCTCTGCTGGTGGGGCGCCATGTGGTCGAATATCACGGTGACCGACGACATGAACAAAATCGAGCCCAAGCCGAAGATGGCGCAGGCCATGAGCTTGCGAATGTGGTTGCGCAGGGCCATCAGCAGCGAATAAATCGAGGCAATGACTATCACTGCAATGAAGATATATTTCCACGGCAGAAGCAGCCCCAGCGAGGTGGAGAGCCATGCCAGACCAATCAGCGCGGCAAAGCCGACGGTGAAGTTGCGCATCATCTCCTGCGAGCGAGCGTAGATGCCGCTCAGCGCCGTCATCAGAAACATGATAAGCGTCAAGACGATGAATTCGCCCTTGGCCATGTTCATCAGGGTGGAGTCGGTGTATTTCACCGTCACCACAAACACCGTGACGGCCACCAGCGCAGCCAGCAACACCAGGCCGCTCATCCCCTCGCGATAGAGCACGAAGAAGAGCGCCAGATAGGCCAGCGCGGAGCCGGTTTCGCGTTGCAGGAAAATCAGCAGGATAGGCACGAAGATGATGCCTATGGTCTGCGCATAGTTGCTCATCTTGGCGTTGAGCTTGAAGTTGTAGCTGCTCATCAGTTTGGCCAAAGCCAGGGCTGTGGCTATCTTGGCAAACTCCGCCGGCTGCATACTCACGGGGCCGAACACCAGCCACGAGTGGGAGCCTTTGATGTCGGGCGCCACGAATATCGTCACGGCCAACACCATGAGCATCACCGCATAGAAGACGTAGGCATAGGTCTCATAAATCCTGTAGTCCGACAGCAGAATCATCAGGCCCAACACCAGCGAAAGCCCAATCCAGCGCAACTGCTTGCCGGAGAATGATGCAAACGAGAAGAAGCTGGCGTCGGAGGTGAAGTCGTAGCTGGCGGCATAGATGCTCACGGCACCCATGATGACCAGCACCACATAGAGGCCTATGGTGAACCAATCCACCGTGCGAAACACGGAGTCTGTGCCCGTGGGGCGATTACTTATGCTTGCGGACGGCACGATATTGACGAGTGTTGGAGTTCAACATGTTGGTTTCGATATATTTGCGCGAGGGGCGAATCGAGTCGGTGAGATATTTCTCGATGATGAGCGACCCGATGGGCACACCGTAGGTGGCGCCGAAGCCGCCATTCTCCACGTAGACGGCCACGGCAATCTTGGGGTCGTCGTAGGGGGCGAAGCCGATGAAGGCGGAGTGGTCGCGGCCATGCGGATTTTGGGCGGTGCCGGTTTTGCCGGCCACGGCAATGTCGGGGAGGTTGGCCTGATGACACGTGCCTCCAAGCACGGCCATGCGCATACCCTCGGCCACCTCGCGAAACCAGCGTTCGTCGATGGTGGGGCGATGCACTGCCGTTAGCTCCGCCGGGAGCACGGTGTCTTGTATGGCTTTGACCACGTGGGGCGTGATGAAGCGGCCGCGATTGGCCACAGTGGCGCAGAGGTTGGCCATCTGCAGGGGCGTGGCCAACACTTCGCCCTGACCGATGCTCACGGAGATGATGGTGTTGGCGCTCCAATGGCCTTCGCCGTAGATTTTGTTGTAGAACTGCGCATTGGGGATGAATCCGCGACTTTCGCCGGGGAGGTCTACGCCAAGGCGGTAGCCGTAGCCGAGGCTCACGAGGTGGTTTTTCCACACCTCAAAGGCGGCGGCCGAGGAGCCATATTTGTTGCGCGCGTCAATCATATGTTTGAAGCCCCAGCAGAAGAAGGCGTTGCAACTGGTTTGCAGCGCCGGCTTCACGGCTATGGGCGAGCCGTGGGAGTGGCAGCCCACGCGCAGACGGCCATTGATGTAGCCGCGATAGCAGGGGTAGGGGGTGGTGAGGCTGATGATGCCCTCTTGGAGGAAAATCAGCGCCTGGCCGGGCTTGAAGGTGGAGCCGGGAGGGTAGGTGCCCATCAGGGCGCGGTCAAACAGGGGATGGTCTTCGTTGTCGGGCGAGGCGAGCATCAGATAGTTTTTGCCGCGCTCGCGGCCCACGAGCAGCGTAGGGTCGTAGGTGGGCGAGGAGACCATGCAGAGGATCTCGCCGGTTTTCGGCTCAATGGCCACCACGGCGCCGATTTTGTTGAC
The DNA here is from genome assembly GCA_964549975.1 of uncultured Bacteroides sp. Classification (GTDB taxonomy): domain Bacteria; phylum Bacteroidota; class Bacteroidia; order Bacteroidales; family Muribaculaceae; genus UBA3263. The sequence goes on from CAZJWM010000027.1 coordinate 14,251, forward strand.
CATCAGGCTCTCGGCATATTGCTGAAGGCGGATGTCGATGCTCAGGGTGACGTCGCGGCCGGAGCGGGGAGTGACGTCGTAGTCGCCGTTTTGATAGCGACCGCGTATGCGGCCATAGGCGTCGCGCATCAGAATCTCTACGCCCTTTTCGCCACGGAGATACTGCTCATAGCTCTTCTCCACGCCAAGGTCGCCGGTGTAGTCGCCGGGCGCATAATAGGGGTCGTTGTCGATGTCGCGCTGGTTCACCTCGCGCACGTTGCCAAGCACGTTGGCTCCGGCCAGATAGTTGTATTGACGGAGAATGCGTTTCTGAGTGTAGAAGCCGGGATAGCGATAGAGCTTTTCTTGCAGCGGGCCATAGTCTTTCCACGTGAGATTCGACATGAAGCGCTGAGGGGTGTAGGAGCTGTAGCCGGGCGACTTTTTCATCTCCTCCACGCGCTGGAGAAACTGCTCGTAGGTGATGCCCACGGTGCGGCAAAAGTCGAGGGTGTCCACGTTTTTCACGTCGCGGGGAATCATCATCACGTCGTAGGCGGCTTCGTTGTAGACCACCAGCTCGCCGTTGCGGTCGCGCATCACGCCGCGACTGGGATAAATCACCTTGCGCAGGAAGGCATTGTTTTCGGCAAAGGTCTTATACTTGTCGTTTGCCACCTGCAGCGAGAAGAGTCTCACCAAGTAGATGGCCACAATCACCAGCAGGAAACCGCCTATCACGTATTTGCGTCCCTCAAAGGTGTAGTCTTTTCTCACAGCGCCGACTTGGAAGATGAAGAGGTGATGGCCGAGCGGGCCGAGAAACTGTCGAGGGCGATAATCATCACGGCCGTCAGAGCTGCCGACGCCAGAATTCTGCCGGCGTAGAGAGCCGGATGGAAGAAGCTCATGGCTTCAACTGAGAACACCAAGATGCAATAGAGCAGCGACACGGTGGCCACATATTTGGCGTAGACCGCCAGGCCAAGCGAGCGCAGCGAGGGGATGGCGCGAATCACGTCGTCTTCGCGCGGCACGTAGAGGCGAATCACCACTCGACGCAGGGCGCCGACGCAGGTGCAGGCCAGAGCGTGCATACCAAGGGTGTCGGAGAAGATGTCAACGGCCACGCCTATCAGAAACGACAGCGCGATGACCTTCGATGAGCTCAGAGAGATGGGCAGGCGCACTATGAAGTAGATAAACACGAAAGCGAGCGCCACACTGAATAGCGCTATTCGGTTGAATATCACTGCCTGAGCAACGACAAGCACCACAAACATAAGAGCGAATTGAATCACTGTCTTCGACATCGTGACTACAAAGTTACGAATTTTTCGCGATTAAACGCGGAAAAGGTCTACTTAGTCTATCAAATTCTCCATTTTGCGCTGATGCAGATAGAGTTGGATAGAGTTGATGCTGTTGTGCCAGAGGATGTAGGCCGCGGGGGCCACGGAGACTATGGGGTTGAGATAGGTGGTGGCAATCCAGATGGCCAACACGGTGTTTTTCTGGCCAAGGCTCTGCGAGGCGGAGATCACGTCGCCGCAGCGGCGCCCTATGAAGCGGCCCAGAGCAAACTGCACTATGCAGAGCAGCAGCGACACGGCGGCCAGCCCCACCATCACCCACAGGCGGTCGGCAGGCTCTTTCATCACAAAGCTCACGGCATTGCCCACCACAATGAGCAGCGCCAGAGCCCAGATGTAGAAGCTCACGCTCTGACGGCTCGCCACCTCGGCGTGGAGCCGCGGCGAGAGCTTGTAGGTCAATCCGGCCAAAATCAGCGGCAGGAATATCAGCGGCATCACGGTGCGGCAGATGCGCCACAGAGTGTCGACAAAGGCCACGTCGGCGCCGGGATTGATCCACGACAGCAGCGGCGGCACGGCAAAGGCCACGCCTACGTTGCTGAAGAGCGAATAGGCGGCCACGCGGGCCACCGACCCGCCAAGCATGCCGGTGATCACCGGGGCGGCCGTGGCCGTGGGGCAGATCACGCAAATCATGGCGCCCTGAGCCAAGTCTTCGCCAAAGGGTTTGAGCAGCGCATAGGCCACGACGGAGCCGCCAAACTGGGCCAACAGCAGCCAAATCATGTAGGAGCCCACATGGAAGTCGCTGCGGTGCAGACGGCAAAAGGTGATGTAGAGCATCACCACGATTAACACGGGAGAGAGGGGTTGCAGATAGCGAATGGGCTCATGGAAAATCAAGCCGCACACTATGGCTATAGGCAACATCCACGGTTTGAGTTTGGCCCTAAGGCCGCGTGAAGATTTCACTGATTCTTGAGTTTGCGCTTTGTGGCGTCATTTCGTAGTTTAATCACCGTGATGATGGCGCAGCATGCGGCGGTGATTACGTTGGTGATGACCAGCGGCAGATTGTCGATCATGATTCCTTGAATCACGAAAAACACGCTGCCTACGCCCATCGACAGGAAGGTGGGCATGGCTATGCCCTCGGTGTCGCGGGTGCGTATGGTGGTGATGGCTTGCGGCAGATATCCTCCAACCATGCAGATGGACGCCAGATAGCCGATGATAAGTGACCAGTTCATATGGCAGGAATAACGTATGGTTTAGTAGGATAAACGCTTTTGCCCTGCAAAAAGTTCACTCTGCAGGGCAAAAAGCGCGTGCCGGCCGGAGAGATCAATAGAGGCTGAAGTCGATGGTGCCCGAGGAGGCTTCGCCGGCACCGGAGCCTGTGGCGGCGCCGGAAGAGGCCGTGGAGGTGCCCACAATCTGACGAATCTGATCGGGGGTGCGACCGTTGGCGGGCGACTTTTCGAGGCGTTCCACCACGGCGTCGTCGTCCATCTGCTCGGGGGTGAGAATCACGTAGCGGCTGAGCTTGTTTTGGCGCTCCATTTCGCCGAGTTTGCCTTCATATTGGCGGTCTACGGCGTCGGGCACCACGCGGCTCTGCTGCTCGGTGGAGGTTTCGATGGGCGACTTCACGTTGCGGGGATTCTTGGGCTGAACCATGGGGGTGGGCTCGTCGAGGTCGCTGTCGAATCCGGCGGCCAGAATGGTGAGCTTCACCTTCTCGCCCAGCGAGGAGTCGTAGCCCACGCCATAGATCACGTCAACGTCGTTGAGCGAGGTGACGAAGCTGGTGAAGGCGGTCATCTCGTTGGCCAGGAACTTGCGCGTGGAGGTCTTGTCGTAATAGAGGTTGAAGAGCAGCTTTTTGGCGCCCTGAATGTTGCGATTGTTAAGCAGCGGCGAGCGCAGAGCGTCTTGAATGGCGGCTTCCACGCGGTTGTCGCCCTCGCCGTAGCCACACGAGATGATGGCGGTGCGGCCGTTGCGCAGGGTGGTGTCCACGTCGTTGAAGTCGAGGTTGATGCGGGCGTCGTCGGCAGTGATGAGCTCGGAGATGGAGCGAGCTGCCGTGGCCAGGGTTTCGTCGGCTTTGTCCCACGCGGAGTCGAAGTCGAGGTCGCCATAGATTTCAATGAGCTTTTCGTTGTTGATAAGCATCATTGCATCAACGTATTGGCTCAACTCCTTGGCGCCGCTCAGCGCCTTGGTGATCTTCTTTTTGCCTTCGAAGAGGAAGGGGATGGTGACGATGCCTATGGTGAGGATGCCGCGATCTTTGGCAGCCTTGGCCACCACGGGCGAGGCGCCCGTGCCGGTGCCGCCGCCCAAGCCGGCGGTGATAAACACCATCTTGGTGTTGTCGTCGAATATGCGGCCAATCTGGTCGAGGCTCTCGTTGGCGGCCGCTTCGGCCACGGCGGGGTCGTTGCCGGCGCCCAGACCGGTGGTGCCCAGGAGCACCTTTTCGGGTACGGGCGAATTTTTCAACGCCTGCTTATCGGTGTTGGCCACCACGAAACGCACGTGGGCCACACCCTGGTTGAACATATAGCCGACGGCGTTGCCGCCGCCGCCACCCACGCCCACCACTTTGATGATGGAAGTTTCACTGGGGTCAATGCCGGTGTCGGTAAATCCGGCCTGATTCATTATATCGTCGCTTGTCATGACTCTTTCAGTTGTTTTAGTTGAGAAAAAAAGTGAGTGAGTGGGGTTTATACCAAGTTGTCGAGGTTGTCGTCGTCATCGTCGTCGGCGCTGTTGTCGCCCTTGACCACGTTGACAATTCCATGCCAGAGATTTCCAAAGAGGCCGGGGCCTTTGGAGCCCCTGCCGCCCTTGTCGGCGTCGTCGAAGGGCTCGTCGAGTTCATCCTCCTGCTCCTCGTCGTCGACGGGTTGCGGCGTCACCACCGGGGTGGGGTCGGGTTCTTCCACGCAGGGGGAGAATCCGCTCTTGGCCAAGCGCATGAGCATGGCCACCACATCCACGTCGTCCAAAATGTTGAGCTTGGAGCCACTGCAACGCACGGTGTTGGTCACGCAACCCTGACGAGTGGAGAGGCGCGACTCCTTGCCAAGCAGCTCGCCGAAGCTCTTCAGCTGCGAACCGCCGCCCACGTAGACGATGCCTCCCTGGAGGTTGTCTTCGCTCAAGCCGGCATATTTGATTTGCTGCACAATGTTGAGCACAATCTCCATGGCGCGTTCGGCCACAAACTGGTTGATGTCGGTCTGGTCGATGTGGTCATAGCGAGGCGAAAGCGGATTTTCGCCGGCAATGGCGCAGCCCACGTTCTTTTTGAGCTCTTCGGCCTTCTCCTCGAGCATCTTCTTGGCGTTGGCCAGGTCGAGGGTGATGTTGCGCGAGCCCATGGGCAGGGTGGCTATGTAGCAGAGGTTGTTGTTGCGATGAATCGACACTGTGGTGGTTTCGGCGCCGAAGTCCACCAGCATCACGCCGAGCTTGCGCTCGTCGGGGGTGAGCACCATGTCGGCAATGGCCGTGTGGCGCACCACGTAGCCGTTATACGCCAGATGGAGCTTGTCGGTGATGGCCGTGCGGGCAATTCGCAGCAGCTTCTGCCGGCAGGTCACCACAAGCACGTCTGTGGCGATGCTCCGGGCCACGGCCCCGATGGGGTTGGCCAGCGTCATGTTGTCGAGCTGGAAGTCGCCGGGCACGGCTTCCACCACCTCGCGGTCCACTATGTTGCTCTTGGCTCTCTCGATGAGCTCGTCGACAATCTCCTGCGAGATTTCGCGCTCGTCGGGCAGAGCGTAGTCCACGTGGCGCATCGTGCCGCTTAGCGAACGGCCGCCCACGCTCACGTAGGCGCCGCGAATGCTGCGGGGCGAGATGGCCGCGTTGAGATGTTTTATCACAGAGTCAAGAGCAGTTGACACCTCTTTGGGGTTGAGCACACTGCCGTGGCGCACTATGTTGGGGGCGAGTTTCTCCTCCTTGATGGCGTGGATGGTCAGCGTGCCTTGGGCATCAACCGACCCCACTGCACCTTTGATTTTGGAACTGCCTATTTCAAAGGCAACCAAGTAGTCGTTGTTAGTCATAAATCTTAATTAGTGCTTGTGGTTGGAGTTGGAGTGGATGTGATTATTTCGTTGCCGGTTGACATGGTGCCCACGTCGGCTTCATCGTCGTCGGCTTCGTCGAGGACTATGCTCACCGGGGGCATCTTGTCTTTGCGTTTTGTGGCCACAATCTGGCCGTTCCATTTCACGGAAATGGTGCGATAGTAGTCCCAGCCTTTCACCGGGAGCACCTCGCTATAGAATTGCTCCAAGCGGCTAAACTTGGAGTCGAGATTGCTCAAATCGCCGAGGTTGATGACGTGGCCGCGTATCACGGGCACGAGCAACACGTCGGTGGAGTCTTGCACATGAATCATCGACACCATCTGGCTCCACGAGGGGTGGTCGTTGAGATAGTCAATCAGCGGCAGCAAGCGCGTGGCGGGCCATTGCGAGGTGATGCGGCCGGTGACTTGCGGCACGTCCATGTGGAAGTTGGCGGTGGCGCTGATGCGCTTGCCGGCGCGGTTGATGTAGTAGGAGCCGCTCGAGGGGAGCCACACACGCGCCACGGGGTGGATGGGCCAGAGGCGTATGGAGATTTTGTCGTTGTTCAGACGCATCACCTCCACGCGTTCCACCTTGTCGGAGGCTTGAAGCATGCGGCTGATGGAGTCGAGGTCGAGGTCGCAAAAGCGGCGCAGGATGATGTTTTCGGGCAGGTCGCCAAGCAGGCGCGTGGCCTCCTCGGCGGTGACAAAGTGGAGGGTGTCGGGGTCGATGACCTCAACGGAGCCGCCGGCCAGGCCTTGACAGGTCTGCATCTGCGCACGGGTGCACGCCCAGGGGAGCGCCACCAGAAGGTAGCACAGCAAGACGACGGAGCAGATGGCAGTGGCAATGTTGCGATGGCTCATAAGAGGGGGGTTATTTCAAGCAGTCAACGATTTGGGGCAGAAGCAGATTGATGTCGCCGGCGCCCACGGTGAGCAGCAGCTCGGGGCGCATGGCGGCCACGCGCTCCACCAGCTCCTCTTTGCTCACCACTGAGGCCTCTTTGGCGGTGACTTGGCTGAGAATCAGTTGGGCGTCAACGCCTTCAATCGGTTCCTCGCGAGCGGGATAGATGGGGAGAATCATCACGGAGTCGGCCTGCGAGAGGGCGGCGGCAAACTGCGGAGCGAAGTCGCGGGTGCGAGTAAACAGATGGGGCTGGAAGGCCACGGTGAGGCGCTTCTCGGGGAAAAGTCGGCGCACCGAGGCGATGGAGGCCTTCAGTTCGTCGGGGTGGTGGGCATAGTCGTCGATGACGGTGCAACGCTCCGAGCGCAGCCAAAATTCAAAGCGGCGCTTTGCGCCTTGGAATGTGGCCATGGCTTGGCGAATGACGTCGTCGGTGACGGTGGGTTCGCCGGTGAGCAACACTGCGGAGCAGGCGGCCACGGCGTTGTCGATGTTCACCTCCACGGGCACACCGAGTTCAATGTCGGAGATGACGCGCTCGGGGGTGTGGAGGTCGAATACGATGGTGCCGGAGCCGATGCGCACGCGCTCGGCGTGGAAGTCGGCCTCGGGCGACCCGTAGGTGTAGGTCTTCACCGTGGGAGCCACGCGCGGGCGCACTTTCAGTCCGGTGTGGATGAGCAGGGTGCCGCCTGGGCGAATCAGTTCGGTGAAGTGGGCAAAGCTTTCGAGATAGGCCTCTTCGGTGCCGTAGATGTCGAGATGGTCGGGGTCGGTGGAGGTGATCACGGCCACCGAGGGGGTGAGATGATGAAATG
>CAZJWM010000028.1:0-20995 GCA_964549975.1 uncultured Bacteroides sp.
TTATGAAGAACAAATTCATCTACGGAGTGCTCCTCTGCGTGAGCCTCTTTATGACTCGACGGCTGGTGGTATGAAGGCTACAAGTTTGACAAACGCGCCGGCTGGGCCCTCACCGACAAGCGCACCTACACCGACCAAGGTCAACAAGACAAACTCGACGCCGCCACCATCTACTCCATGCTCGAGAACGAAATCATACCCCTCTACTTCGCCAAAAACTCGCGCGGATACTCCCCCGAATGGGTTGAATACATCAAGAACTCGATTGGCCACATTGCGCCTCACTTCACCATGACCCGCATGATCAACGACTACATCGAGCGCTTCTACATGCCCGAACACCTCCGCAGCCAAGCCCTGCAAGCCAACTCCTGCGCCCAAGCCCGCGAAATCGCCGCTTGGAAGCAACGCGTGGCCGAGCTCTGGGACGGCGTTAAAGTGGTCCGCGCCGACCTCGGCGACTTCTGTCCCAACAACGAAACCGGCAACCTCTACACCGCCACATTCGAAATTGAAACAAACGGCCTGACCCGCGACCTCGGTCTCGAATTCGTGGCCTACAAGCTCGAAGACGGCAAAGAGACATTCGTCAGCGCCGACCCCTTCAAGGTGGTTAAAGTGGAAGGCACAGTGGTGACCTTCGAATACTCCGAGCGCATCGCCGAACCCGGCCTCTACCGCTACGGCTACCGCCTCTACCCCAAGCACTCCGCCCTGCCCTATCGCAGCGACTTCGCTTGGGTGCGCTGGCTCTAATCCCTAACTTTCCCCCACCATCCATAGCAGGGGCATGCCGCGCGGCATGCCCCTGCTCCCTTTTCAATCGGCGTCGGCAACGGTTTTTGGGCGAGGGTGTGGGCCATTTCGGGAAGTTTGTGTAACTTTGTGGCAACTAATCAAACAAACTTTCTGAAATGGCAGGCGTAAAATCTTTGGCCAAAGACACCGTGATCTACGGTTTGAGCTCCATTGTGGGGCGCTTTCTCAACTGGCTGCTGGTGCCGCTCTACACTATCAAACTGCAGGGCACCGGCGACTATGGCATCGTCACAAACCTCTATGCCTACGTGGCACTGGTGTTGATAGTGCTCACCTACGGCATGGAGACGGGCTTCTTCCGCTTTGTCAACCACGAGAAGTGCACCGACCCGATGCGCGTCTACAGCACTACGCTGATTTCGCTGGCCACGTCGTCGTTGGCCTTCATAGCGCTGATTCTCGCTTGCCTGAGGCCGCTGAGCGCGGCGCTCGACTGCGCCGCCCATCCGGAGTATGTGTGGATGCTCGGCGTGGCCGTGGCCATCGACGCCTTCACGGCCATCCCCTTCAGCTATCTGCGCTATCAGCGCCGGGCCATCCGCTTTGCCACACTCAAGTGTGTGAACATCGGGCTGAACATCGGGCTGAATCTGCTCTTCTTCCTGGTAATCTACGACCCGACGATAGGCGTGGGCTACATATTTTTCGCCAATCTGGTGAGCTCCGTGGCGCTGCTGCCGCTGCTGTGGCCCGAGCTCCACGGCTTCCGTTGGCGCTTCGACAAGGCGCTCTGGCGCAAGATGTTTCTCTACTCGCTGCCACTGCTCATTCTGGGCATCGCCGGGGTGATGAACCAAAATCTCGACAAAATCCTCTTCCCCTTCCTCGTGGCCGACAAGACCGAGGGGATGGCGCAACTGGGCGTGTATGGCGCCTGCTGCAAGGTGGCGCTGGTGATGATGATGTACACTCAGGCCTACCGCTTTGCCTATGAGCCCTTCATCTTTGCCCAAAGCCGCAACAACGGCCAAGAGAAGATGCAGGCCTACAGCGACGCCATGAAATATTTCGTGATCTTCGGCATGGCGCTCTTTCTGGGCGTGATGACCTACATCGACCTGCTGCAGCACTTCATAGCCCCCAACTATTGGGGCGGACTGAAGGTGGTGCCAATCATCATGATTGCCGATATGTTTTTCGGCGTGTTTTTCAACCTGTCGTTCTGGTATAAGCTCTCGGGCCAAACGCTCTGGGGCACGCTCTTCTCGCTGATTGGACTGATCATCACCGTGGGGTTGAACCTGCTGCTGGTGCCCCGCATGAGCTACATGGGCTGCGCCTGGGCCGCCTTTGGCTGCTACGGCATGATGATGGTGATGAGCTACGCCGTTGGCTGCAAAAAGCAGACGTTGCGCTACCCCGTGGGGCGCATCGCGGCCTACTTCTTCCTGGCCATAGCCCTCTGGGCCGTGGGCACTCTGATCCACACCGGCTCAAGCTGGATTGACATGGCCGCGCGCACTCCGTTGCTGCTAATCTACGTGGCCCTGGCGGTGCGTCTCGAACATATTCCCCTGCCTAAACTCTCTCACCGATGAAAATAGCTCTTCTCTCCACCTATTGCGGCCATGGCGGCGCCGCTGTGGCCAACGACCGCCTCGCCGCGGCCCTGCGCTCGATGGGCCACGACGTGACGCAAATCAGCGCCGGAGGGCCACGCCATCGCGTGGCCTTCGTGGCCGAACGCGCCGACATCTTTGCCCGCAACGGCTTCAACCGCACCGACCTCTTCAAAGTGTCGACGGCGCGATTCGGCCAACGCATCTCGCAGATTCCGGCCGTCAAGGAGGCCGACGTGGTGGTGCTCGGATGGGTCAACCAAGGCTTTGCCCAATTAGACGACCTGGAGCGAATCGAAGCGCCGATGGTGTGGCTGATGCACGACATGTGGCCGCTGACGGGCATCTGCCATCACGCCTACGAATGTCGCCGCTATGAGCACCAATGCGGCCGCTGCCAGTTCATCCACCGCCGTCCGCGCGAAAACGACCTCTCGCGCCAAGTGCGCCAAGCCAAGGAGCTGTTCTACGGGCGTCGGCCCATCCGCTTCGTGGCCGTGAGCCGCTGGCTGGCCGAGTGCGCCCAACGCAGTTCGCTGCTGCGCGGAGCCGACGTGAGCGTCATCCCCAACATATTCGACTTTGAGGCCAACCCCATGAAGCGCACCGGCGAAACCCACATAGCCATGGGCGCCGCCCGTCTCGACGACCCCATCAAAGGTCTGCCCATAGCCATCGAAGCCCTCAACCATCTGGCCGACCATCGCCCCGAACTGGCTCGCCGCGCCCCGCTGCTGCTCTTCGGCAGCGTGCGCAATCCCCGAGCGCTCGACTCGCTGCGCTATCCCCACGCAATGCTCGGCCCCGTGGCCAACTCCATGGAGGTGCTCAGCCGCGCGGCAGTGGTGCTCTCCACCTCGCTCTACGAAACCTTCGGGCTCACGCTGCTCGAAGGTCTCGCCGCCGGATGCATCCCCGTGACCTTTGGCAACAGCGGCCAAGCCGAAGTGGTCTCGCATCTGCGCAACGGCTACGTGGCCGAGAGCCGCTCGGCCCTCTCCATTGCCAAAGGCATCGAATGGGCCCTGACCCAATCCACGCTCACCCCCGAGGCGCTGCGCGCCGAGGCAGCCCGGCGCTTCTCGCCCGAAGCCGTGGGCCGTCAGTGGGACGCCCTGCTGCAAAACCTTTGCCACTAACCCGACGTTAATAAATATCCAACACTCAAACTCACATAGCTATGAACAGAAAAGTATTAAACTCCGTGATAGCCATCGCCGCCGGAATAGCACTGATATTCCTGCGCGACACCGCCCTCAACATCGTGGTGAGCATCGTGGGCGCACTGCTGCTGATGGTGGCCGCCGTCAACGCCGTGGCCATGATTCGCCAACAGCGCACCGCCACGGCCTCCAAACTTCCCACCGGCAGCATCATCGCCTCGGCCACCACGGCCATCGTGGGCCTCTGGATGCTCATCACCCCCGACAGCCTCACCAACCTGATCATCTACGTCATCGCCGCCATCATGGTGATTGTGGGCTGCTCGCAGCTCTACGGCCTCCACTTCGGCAACCGCGGCATCAAGCTCTCGCCCATGCTCGACATCCTGCCAGCGCTGGTGGCCATCAGCGGCCTGGTGGTGTTCTTCATCGGCGCCGACGACATCAAGAGCAGCCTGTTGCTGCTGAGCGGCATCGCCCTGATCGTTGGCGGCGTTGGCGGCCTGCTGCAATCGTCGGCCGAATCGGCCTACCGCCGTGCCAACCCCACCGCCACCCTGCCCGACTCCCCCACCAACACCCCCGCCGACCCCTTCTGACCCAACATTTTAGCGCAAAACTACTGCAAATTCTCAATAGTGCCGTAGTTTTGCGCTTTTCTTACAAACTTTGGCGATTACAGATATAGCAACCGCCTCAAGATGAGCAAAATAGCAGCAACAAATGCGCCGAGAGGCGCATATTTTGTGTTTCCGGGCACAGAGGGAGCCAACGGCGACCGTGTGCCCGGTGAAGGAGAGGAATGCATGTCTGCCGAGAGGTAGACATTTTGGTGTCACTCAAGCATATATCCGTTGTCTTCCACCAGTGCACTTCTCAGCAGCGTCATATACTTGGTTTGCAAATACGTGTGCTTGTGATGTGTTTGAGGAGTCGAGTAGCGCACATGTTAAGGTTGATATACGCGCACCACAATGTCTACCTTCGGCAGACAGTTTTCTCGTTCTCCCACCGGGCACACGGTCGCCGTTGGCTCCCTCTGTGCCCGGAACACAAAATATGCACCTTCGGCGCATCAGCCGCTGCTTTTCAATCTACTTTGAGACGGCGGAAGCTTACAAAAAATTGCGACTAAGAGGCGGCCGACCTACAAATTTTTGCGATTATAACCGCAATTTTTACAAATTTCTGCGATTAGCGGCTGAGTCGCTGCCCTATTCCGCTATCGGATAGTTCGATCAATTATCTGAAGTTTTGCTTGCGAGGGCTCTTCATAGGCATTGCAAGCAGCTAAGTAGTGTTTTAACTCTGTGAAATCCGACCCATAGAGGTTGTCGCTAAATTGATGCAGTTTGGTCATCACATTTATATATGCTGACGGATCTTTGTGGCGAGTTAGTTTTCTCAGCGATAGAATATAATCTTCACGGAATACAGTTGGCACTATAATGCGTGACTGGTCAGCTTTTACAAACTCGGCATTCATCATTACACGCGCCATTCTTCCATTACCATCGTTGAATGGATGCACCTCGCTAATCATAAACATCATATATATGGCACGCGCAAACGGGTCGGTTAATGCCGCGTAATATTTGAAGCCTTGCGAAAGTGTGCCTTTAACAAGCTGATGATCTACAAACTCGGTTTGTCCGGCTCGGTTATTCTTAGTTTTGAAGATTCCGGGATTCATGTGAGGTCTGCCGGCGAGCAGGACAGAGTGACGGTGACTAAGAATGGCGAACAACTCGTCGGGAGATGTTGGTGTTCGCATCATTTCAGCACGGTTTGACAATATTTTGAATGTGCCAAGGATGTCGTGAGAATCTTCATCGCGTCGTGGCATTGGTATGCCGGAATCGACAATTGCTTTGGCTTCATCAATGTCAAATTCCGTACCTTCAATATAGTTCGAAAAATAACTCTCAAAAAACGAGAATAATCGAAATGATTCTTCATCAGCATTGCGATTATTGCGGATGACAAAGTATTTGTCTTTAATCGCATCAAACAGCAATTCAAAAAGTTCTACTCTTGTCGCATCAAATGGACTTCCTGCAGCAGTGGCTTTTGCAGAATCCGTAGACAAAACATTCGCATCATGGGTTGACAGCAGAGCTGAAATAATGCTGTTGATTTTTGCAAACTCTTCCTCCATACCCAATTCATTGGCGACCTCTCTCAGCTCATCTCTGTATTGATTAAGTCGTTCTTCTCCACCGGTAAGCAACAATTGCTCCAGCTTGTTCTCAATAACGCTTCTTGGCAGCACACGAGACTCGTCACCGGATTTTCTTGACACCTGCATATTCTCCAACATATATCTGTGTTCTCCGGAGATATGCATACCCATGAATGGAATGTCATGGGACGTAGCTTTCGGTCCCTTGACAAAATTCAAAATAATACCGGGCAAATCCGTGACTCTCCTTGTCGTTGAATTTGTCAAGAAGAAATCTCCTGTTGCGGTTGGACGCATCTCCTTGGCACTGCGATGACTTATCAGCGCATTTGGATACCTGTAGACAAGTATATCAATGAGATTACGCCGAACTATATTTTCCAAGCTATCAATTAGATTGGTGGTATAGATACGTGGAGCCACTTTTCGAAGCTCGCCGTCTTTTTCTTTCTTGCTGAGTATGCGAGATACATTCGGATCAGATGAGCCGAATATAATCTCTTTTTGAGTGTCAATTTTTGCTGCCATACAAAATTTCACGATTAAATGTCCACAAAGATACAAATTTTTGCGATTATAACCGCTATTTTTACAAATTTCTGCGATTAGCGGATGCGGGGGTTGGGGTTAGGGTAAAAAAAATCGGGCCGACCGATTCTCACGAACCACGACGCCCCTTAATTCTACACAAAAATAGAGTTCTTTAGTTATGATTTAGGTACACTCATGTCAGATACAAGGGTGTCTGTATCTCACACGAATTGTCTTGTCCTTTTCTAATCATCGGGGGAGCGCACTTGGCGCCCACGATATACGGATAACAACCTTGAGTCCAATTTTGTTCATCGTCCCAACCGCTCAGGCGATGGGGGGGTGATTTTGGCAGTCGAGCGAAACTCTTTTCGGCTCGATGGGGAGGGGTTGCAGAGCGCTATCGCGAATCTTAGGGGAGGCGCAGGAGTCGATTGCTTTGCCGCGCGTTGATGGGGTTGAAGCGTGGAATGGTGAAATGGCTTCTGTTTGTCGGTAAGACAATAACGTTGAGAACAAACACACGTTAGCGCTCATGCTTTTGACGTTTATCTAAAAACGGATGCTTTCGCGTTAACATTTTTATTTCTGCTGCAAAGGTAGGGAGTTTATTTGTTTCAACCAAAAATAAAATGTTAAAAGTAGGGTGATTATGTAGGGTTTTAACTTCTTTTATTGCATTTTACGGCTCTTCACACGGGTGCCACGAGCATAGGCACGTCGAAGTGGAAGAGCACGCGGTGGGCCATGCCGGGATTGAAAAGGCGCGCCAGCAGGTGCTTTTTCTTGTTGGGGACCACCAGCAGATTGGCGTTGAGGTTGCGGGAGAGGGCGCCATAGTCGGCAATGAGGGTGGAGTGTGACGTGACCTGCAGGTTGAGCTCCATCTGCGGGTAGCGCTCACGGACGTAGGTGGCGGCATTGTCGCGCAGCTGAGCCGCTGCGGCGTCGCGATATTTCGGCGAGGGCAGACACATGAGCGTGAGCCGCACGCCCGGGCCGGGCTCCACCAGGCGCACAGCGGCGTCGATGGCCAGAAGTTCTTCGGGCTCCAGGGTGGTGAGCATCACAATGTGGCCCACGTCGTGGAAGCAGGAAAATTCAACGTCGGTGGGCACGGTCAGCGCCTGCACTCGGCAGCTGTCCATCACCTCGGCCGACACGCTGCCAATCAGCTCCGTGCCCTTCACTTGGGCCGAGCGCGTGGCCATGACGATGAGCCACGGTTGGCGGGCCTTGACGTAGGCGAGGATAGCGTCTTCGGGCACACCTTCGGTGAGCTCGGTGGTGAACTTCACTCCGGGGATTTCGCCTAACTTGACACACTGGCGAATGCGCCCGGCAAACTGCTGCATCTGCTCTTCGGCCAGATGCTTGACGCGGGTGTTTTCGGCCGTGTTGTTCATCTCAAAGGTCAGGGCGTTGCTCAGCGGCAGGGCGCGGGGCACCACGTAGGGCGCCAGATAGGAGTGGAGCAACACGATTTCGGCGCGATGGTTTGAGGCGATACGGAAGGCGGCCTTGGTGGCGTTGAAGCTCCCCTCTGAAAAATCAACGGGCACCAGCACAAACCGTGGCCTTTGGGCCGAGGTTGTTGCTGATGCCTCGTGGGTTTCGTTGGGGATGGGGGCGAAAATTTCCCGATTTTCGATGATGCGCAGGGCCAGGGGCAAGTCGCTCTCGGGGATGCGCACGCGCATCCCGGCCGACACCTCGGGGTGGTCCAAGTTGACGTTTTGCAGCGCCACCGACGTGACTCCCTCCGCCTCGAGCAGCTGCTTGAGCTCTTGGGCTTTGGCGGGGGTGTGGATGGCCACGGTGATCAGGCGCGTGAGATTCTTGGCAGGCTCTGACATTGACGAAGAGGGAAACCGCGGGAAGCGTAGTCCCGCAGCGGGTGGGGTTATTTTTCGTTCTCGGCGATGATTTCGAGGGCCATGTCGTAGATGGTGGTATCATCGAGCACCACAATGCCGCCGTCGGGACCGGGTTCGATGTGCACGCCTTGGTTTTTGCCAAATTCGTAGTTGGTGCCGCCAAAGTAGTTGCGCACGGTCTGAACGGTGATGTTCAGTTTGTCGGCAATGCGGTGCGTTGCCCCATCCGGCAGGCTGTCTTTGAGCTTGCGGAGTTCGTTGAAAGTGATGGTCTTGGTCATGGTAGGGAAATGTTTGCTATTAAGTTTGTAAATTGTTTGTTAGTTTGAATTGGTGCAGTAAATATACACCTTAATTTTCAAACGGCCAAACAATTTGGAGATTCGTTTTTATGTTTTATAACATATTTTCGGATAACTCTCGCTAAATCACCTCAATAGCCGATGCGGGAATCCATGCGCGATGTGCGGCGTCGACTTTCACGTCATACCATTGCTCGACTTTGCCGTCGGCTTTGGGCTGCTTGACGGCGTCGAGGATGGTCACTTTGGCGCCATCGTGGAGCAGGAAGGCCTCTTCGGAGCGGTCGCGCGGTTCGCGAGGCTGCGTGGAGAGAATCACCGAGGGGGTGACCACCACGGCCTGATTGTCGGCGGAGCTGAGCGTGGCGGCGCGCAGCGACAGGGCTATGGAGCCGATGCTCACGAGCAGCAACACTCCGGCGCCGAAGAATCCGAGTTTGCGCAGGCCGATGGCCTCGGCAAAGAAGTAGAGGCCCACGCCAAGCAGCGCGGCGATAAACGCGGCCAGAGCGGTGACGGCCCAAGCGTTGGAGCTCATCCACGAGGCGGCGGCACTGAAGTTTTTGCCCAGAAACGATTCGGAGGAGGTGATGCGGTCGGTGATGCGCGAGTTCACAAACTCCAGATTGTCCTTGATGTCGGAGTTGGAGGGGTCGAGGCGCAGGGCCCGTTCGTAGCACACGATGGCGCGGCCCAGCTGCTTGTCGCGGAAGTAGGCGTTGCCGAGGTTGTAGAGGCGGTTGGCCGATGGGCCGAGTTGGCGGATAGCCTCGCCGTAGAGCGTCACGGCGCCTTTGAAGTTGTCTGACGTGTAGGCCGAGTCGGCTTGGGCGATGATGTCGGCCTTGGGGGCTGCCGCGGCTTTGCCTTGGGCGGCATTGCAGCCCAGGGCCAGCGTGGCGGCTATGATGAGGGTGAAGAGTTTTTTCATTGCTTGCGAGTAAGGGATTCTATGCGGTCGATCACGGAGGTGGCTTGCGAGTAGTCTTGGCCGGCTTGCTCGGGCGAGAGTTGGGGCGTGTAGCGGGCCATTTCACATTCGTTGACCACGGCTGAGAGGTCGGCGAGAAGGGTCTCGTCGGCGCCGCGGGCGGTGAGCTCTTGGGCTATGTTGTCGCGGCTCATCTGCGAAGCGCCCAGCGAGAGTTTGTCGGAGAGGTAGCCCTGCATGGCGTCGAGCAGTTCGGCGTAGAAGGGCTCCATTTGGCCTTGCTTGAGGAGCTTGCCGGCGCGGGAGAGGCGGCGGCGTGCCACCTTGTTGGCCTTGGAGAGGCGACGGCCCTTCACGTCGGAGCGTGCGGCCATCTGCTTGCGATAGATGATGAGCACGGCCACCAACACGGCCACCAGCAGCGGATACATCAGCCAGTAGAGCCACGAGTGGGCCAGCAGCGAGGCCGAGGAGGCCGCTTCGCGCGCACCGGCTTTGATGTGGTGGATGTCGGTGTTTTTCGACTCGATGTCTTGCTTGTTGCTATAGTTCACCGACGAGGAAGCGGCAGCCGAGCCTTGTTTCACGTCAACTTCGTAGGAGTCCATGGGCAAAGACTCGTAGGAGCCTTTCTGCGGGTCGAAGTAGACGAAGGGCTTGCCGCCGATGGTGAATTTGCCCACCGACTGCGGCACGAAGGTAAACTCGGCGGTGAGGGTGCCGGTCATGTTGTGGCCGGATACCTTTGCCGTGTTGTTGACCATCGGTTCGTAGACCTCAAACTCCGAGGGGAAGTCGGGCGTGGGGTTTTGGATGAACTTGATGTTGCCGGTGCCGGAGATGGTGTAGATATATGTGGCGGCTTCGTTGGTTTTGAACTGGGTGCCAACGAGCTTGGAGGAGGCGCTGAATTGGCCCACGGCGCCGGAGAAGTCGGCCGGACGGGGCGAGGGCAGAGCTTTGACGTGGAGAGTGGCGGGGCGCGATTTGAGTTTCACGTCTTTGTAGTCGGCCACGGGGCGCACGGCAAAGAAGTCTTGCACGTAGACCTGGCGATAGACGCGCACGTCGTAGTCGGCGCTGTTCACCGAGATTTCGCCCGAGCGCTGCGGATAGAGGAGCATTCGGCCTATGGTGGCGGTGTAGTAGGTTTTGCCTTTATAGTTTTCTTGGTGCCATTCGATGTTTTTGGGCATCCCCAGGTTCTCCATGATGCAGCCGTCGAAGGTGGGAGTCGACGAGGCCATGATGTTTTGCACTTGGCCGTCGATGCTGTAGAGCTTGATGGTGCACTCCACGGCTTGCTGCTCGTAGGGCGAGGAGTTGCTCAGCTGCACGGCCATGAAGAGCTCGTCGCCGCCGGTGTGGAACGACTGGCCGGCCTGGCGCTGCTGGGCCGCGGAGCCGCTCTGGTTGCCACCCTGACGGGCAGCGGAGCCGCCGCCGTAGCCGTAACCGCCGCCATAGCCATAGCCGCCCTGTTGCTGCGACTGCTGGCGAGCCGGGCCCACGGTGAACTGTCCGGCCTTGGTTTGATAGGACTTGGAGCCCACGGTGATGCTCACCGCCGGAACGCTGACGGTGCATTCCTTGTCGGCGCGATAGAAGTAGGTCCAAGAGCGCACCGTGTTGCTCTGCATCTGTCCGTTGGTGTAGACCACCGAACTCTGCGAGGAGGTTTGCGGGCCGCCCACCATCTCGCAGCCCTGGAGCTGCGGCGGGTTGATGGTGCTCACCGTGCCATCGGGGTTATACACCGAGAAGGTGAGCGAGAAGTTGCTCCCGGCAGCCGCATTTCGCGGCAGCGACACCTCAACGGAGGTCTCGCCGCGGAGTGCGTTGATGCACCCCACCGCCACGAGGAGTATGACAAGAAGTCGGCGTGATATGGTCATGAGTCTAAGATGAGGTTTGGCAGTTTAGAGTGGAAGTTTGGGGGATGAATGAATGGAGCGCTGTGAGCAAGCCGTCACCAGTTTTTGCCATGGGTGTTTCGCCCGGGAGCGTTTTGGCCATGGTTTTTCTGGATGCGACCGCGATTGGCAGCGTCGTTGTTTTCCACAGCGTCGAGAATCTGCTGAGCGTTTTGTTGGCTCATGTTCTGTTGCTGCTGTTGTTGCTGCTGATCCTGGTCTTGGTTTTGCTGTTGTTGCTGATCTTGATTTTGGTCTTGATTCTGATCTTGGTTTTGGTCCTGCTGCTGTTGCTGCTGATCCTGGTCCTGGTTTTGATCTTGGTTTTGGTCTTGATTGTTTTGATTTTGATCTTGATTTTGGAGCAGTTTCTGCACGTAGCGCAGGTTTTCGCGGGCGGTTTGGTTGGCGGGGTTCTTGCGCAGCGCCTGCTTGTAGAAGTTGAGGGCGCCTTGCAGGTCTTGCTTTCCAAAGGCCACGTTGCCAAGATTATAAGCGGCCCATTCGGCCACTGCGGGATTGGCGGCCGATTGCGCCAGTTCGCCCAGAGTCTTCACCGATTCGGCCAGCAGCTTGTCGCCCTCTTGGGCTTTGTCGCCGGCAATGTGGAGGCCACACAGGGCGTAGTTGTAGCGCGCGATTTCCGACTGCGGGGCGCGTTCCAGAGCGCGACTGTAGTCGAGCGAGGCCTCGTTGTAGTGGCCCTCGCGGAAGGCTTTGTTGCCCGCTTTGATGTAGAGGCGTTCGGCCTTGATGGAGTGGTCTTCGAGCGGCTGCGCTTTGGGCAGGGCTGCGGAGGCGGCTGCCGGAAGCAGCAGCATGGCGACCACTGCGGCGGCGCCGCGGCTGAAGAAGGTGTATTTGCGCAGGAAACCGATCTTGCGGTTGGTCAACACCAGGTCTACCAACACCAGCAGCAGAGCCAGTGCGGCAAAGAGGGGAAATTGTTCGTCGGTGGGGGTGTAGATCATCTTGCCAAGGTCGGCTTTCTTGATGGAGTCGATATGTTTCGACAGGTCGTTAAGGGCCGACGATGAGGCACCGTTGACGTAGATGCCGCCGCCGGCTTTGGCTATGGATTGCGCCATGGCCTCGTCCAAGCGAGTGGTCACCACCATCCCCTCCTCATCTTTGAGGAAGTTGCTGCCGGAGCCGTCGAGCGGGATTTGGCCGCCCTTGCCGGTGCCCAAGCCGAGCACGTTGACTTCGATGCCCTCCTTTTTGGCCATTGCGGCCACGGAGGCGGCGTCGCCCACTTGGTCTTCGGCGTCGGTGATCACGATGATGGCGCGTTCCACTTCGGCAGCGCCGGAGAAGGAGTTCATGGCCACTTCAATGGCCGAGCCGATGGAGGTGCCTTGGTTGGTGACCATGCCGGTGGAGATGTCGTTGAGATAGGCTTTGGCCGAGGAGAAGTCGGGGGTCAGCGGCAGCTGCGTGAAGGCTTCGCCGGCAAAGACGATGAGGCCCACGCGGTCGTGGTTGAGTTTGTTGATGAGGCTGCCCAACACCTGCTTGGCCCTTTGCAGACGCGACTGGCCGCGAGGGTCGTCGGTGGCGGAGGCGAGCATCGAGTTCGACACGTCGACGGCCACCATCACTTCGATGCCCTGCTCGCTCTCCTCCTTGGCTGTGCCTTCGGAGCGCGGACGAGCCAACACGATGACCATCAGGGCCACGGCCACCAGGGCCAGGACTATGCGCACCGTGGGCAGATAGCGCGAGGCGTCGGGCATCAGGCCTTGGAGCAACTCGGGGTTGCCGAAACGGGCCAGACGGCGACGGCGCACGGTGCGTGCCCACCAATAGATGGCTGCCAGCAAGGGCACTGCCAGCAGCAAATATAGCAATTGCGGATTAGCAAAATTAACCATAGTGTCAGTTGAGAGATGCTTTTAAGGTATCGACCGTCCGATGGTGAGGCGAATGAGCAGCTGCAGGGTGTAGAGCCCGAAGGCCAGCCACGCCCACAGGGCATAGTCGTCGTTGGTGTGCGAGAAGTTGCGCACGTCGAGTTCGGTCTTTTCGAGTTTGTCGATTTCGTCGAAGATCTGCTGCAGGGCGCCTTCGGAGTCGGCTTTGAAATATTTGCCGCCGGTTTTGGCGGAGATGGCGCGCAGCGAGGAGTCGTCCATAGGCAGAGTGAGGGCCACGTCGAGCACGTTGCCGCGCTCGTCGAGGTAGGGCACGGGCGAGCTCAGCGAGCGCGGGTTGCCCACGCCGATGGTGTAGATTTTGATGCCCATGTCGGCGGCGATGTCGGCAGCGGTTTCGGGGGTCACCACGCCGGAATTGTTGGTGCCGTCGGTGATGAGAATGATGCTCTTCGACACGGCCTGACCGTCTTTGATGCGGTTAATCGAGGAGGCGATGCCGTCGCCGATGGCGGTGCCGTCGCTGGAGATCAGGCCCACCTTCACGCTGTTGATATAGTTGGCGAGCATGGCGCGGTCGCTGGTCAGGGGCACGGCCGAAAAGCTTTCGCCGGCAAAGAGCACCAGCGCCATGTTGTCGTTCTGACGGCCGTTGACAAATTTGGCGGCCACGTTTTTGGCAATCTCCAGACGGTTGTTTTTGGCGCGGGTCTGAAGGTCGGCGGCCTGCATGGAGCCGGAGATGTCGAGGGCCACCACGATGTCGGTGCCCTCCACACGCGAGCGGCTCCAGGAGTCGTGGCTCTGCGGACGTGCCAACACCACAATCAGACATGCGGCGGCGAGCACGCGCATGGCAAACGTGACGTGGCGCAAGCGGCTGCGCCAGCCGCCGCTCACCTCGCGCAGCGGGGCTATGGTGGTCACTCCGAGCGTGGGCTCTTTGTGGCGACGCACCACATACCAGATGATTGCCGGCAGCAGCAGGAGCAGCAACCAGAGGTAGTGGGGATGTGCAAATTCTATATTCATTGTTGTTTCGCGGCTTGATTTTGTTGGGCGTCGGCAGCAGGCTCGGGCTGCGGACGGGTTGACTCAACGAATTGCGTGGCCTGCGAGAAGGAGCGCACGTTGTCTTCAGGCAGCGGGCGCATCTTGGCAAACTTCACGTAGTCGGCCATCTCCAAGATTTGGTTCATCTGGGTGGCAGCTTCGCGAGCGGTGGCGTTGGAGCGCACTGCGGCCTTGATTTGCGTGGTGGTCATCTCCATGGCGTTGATGCCGAAGCGACCCTCGAGATAGGCACGCAGAATTTCGGTGAGTTCGGTGTAGTATTCGCGTTCTTGGCCCTTTTCGCAGAGCTTGCGTGAGCGCAGGCGTTCGAGCTGACCCATGGCCATTTCGTAGGGGGGCAGCGGCGGTGCTTGCGGTTTGAGCAGGCGCTTGACTCCGCCTTTGCGCATCACATACCAAACCACTGCGGCAGCCAGGGCTCCCAGCAGCACCAGGGCGGCTATCCACCACCAGTTGGGCAAGAAGTCGAAGAAGTGGCGCGGAGCGTCGATGGCGTTGCCATAGCCGTGGATTGTGGTCATGGTGTCGACATCGGCGGTGAGCACTTTCAGGGCCAGCGGTTTTGAGGCAAAGGTGTCGGCGCCGCTGATGAGCTGCACGCCGGGAATCACCACTTCGCCGGAGTCCCACGCTTGGATGAGCATTTGTCGGTTGAGCTGCAGGCGGTGGTTGCCCAGGTCGGTGGTGTCGGGCTCGCCGATGGTGTGGATTTCCACACCCGGGGCAATCTCCACGATGGAGCCGGGGGTCTGCGCCGCGCGGTCAACGAGCCAGTCGAGCTTGACGGAGGCGTCTTGCACCACTTCGACGTTGAGCGTGCGCAAGCAACCTTGCAACACCTCCACGGAGTCGAGCCGTGCGGTGACGGTGACCGGTGCGGCCTGTGCGCCGCCGGCGGCACTCAGAGCCAGCAGAGCAACTGACAGTAACTTATGCTTTAACATAGCGAGTGTGTTTGAATCTAATTTACTACTTTACTATTTTACGCCTCGTTGGTGGAATAGGCCCATGAGGCTCTTGACGTAATCTTCGTCGGTGGCAATTGAGGCCAGGTCCACTCGGCAGCGGTTGAGCGTGTCGGCCATCTGCTGCTGGCGGTCATACCACCCGCGGCTGTAGGCCATGCGCACTCGCTTGGATGAGGTGTCCACCCAACATTCGTCGCCGTTTTCGAGGTCGTGCACACGGATGAGGCCCACGTTGGGGAGCTCCGTGTCTCGTCGGTCGTAGACTTGAATGGCGGTGACGTCGTGTTTGCGCGAGGCAATCGACATGGGCTGATAGTAGTTTGAGGGGTCGACGAAGTCGGATATAACAAATGTGGTGCAGCGCTTTTTCATCGCATCGGTGAGATAGCGCAGGGCGGCGCCGATGTCGGTGCCGGTGGCTTCGGGGTGGAAGTCGAGCAGTTCGCGAATGATGTAGAGGATGTGGCGCATGCCCTTCTTGGGGGGAATGAATTTCTCCACCTTCGAGGAGAAGAAAATCACGCCAATCTTGTCGTTGTTTTGCGAAGCGCTGAAGGCCAGAGTTGCCGCAATTTCGGCAATCATCTCGCGTTTTTCCACGCCCTGAGCGCCAAACAGGCGCGAGCCGCTGACATCGATCAGGAGCACCACGGTGAGTTCGCGTTCTTCTTCGTAAACCTTGACGTAGGGGTGATTGTGGCGGGCCGTGACGTTCCAGTCAATATCGCGAATGTCGTCGCCATATTGATATTCACGGACCTCGCTGAAAGTCATGCCGCGACCTTTGAACGCCGAGTGATACTCGCCGGCAAAGATGTTGCGCGACAGCCCTCGAGTCTTGATTTCGATTTTGCGAACTTTCTTTAGAAGCTCGTTGGCATCCATGACTTAGGCCTCGGGATTAGGGCACTTGCACGCGGTCAAGTATGTTGGAGATGATCTCGTCGGTGGTGATGTTGTTGGCTTCGGCTTCGTAGGTCAGGCCGATGCGGTGGCGCAACACGTCGTGACACACGGCACGCACGTCTTCGGGCACCACAAAGCCGCGGTGCTGCAGGAAGGCATAAGCTCTGGAGGCTTTGGCCAGCGAGATGGATGCACGGGGCGATGCGCCGAAGGAGATGATGCTGCCCAGGTCGTCCAAGCCGTAGTCGGCCGGGAAACGTGTGGCAAACACGATGTCGACGATGTAGCGTTCGATTTTTTCGTCGATATAGATTTGCTCCACCACGCGCTGAGCGTCGAGCACCTCTTGGGGCTTGAGCAGCGGGGTGATGCGGGTGGGGGTGTTGCTCAGGTTCTGACGGATGATGAGCTTCTCTTCGTCGCGCGAGGGGTAGCCAATCACCACCTTCAGCAGGAAGCGGTCCACCTGGGCTTCAGGCAGCGGATAGGTGCCTTCTTGTTCGATGGGGTTTTGGGTGGCCATCACCAGGAAGGGGTCGTCGAGCTTGAAGGTGTTGTCGCCGATGGTCACTTGGCGCTCCTGCATGGCTTCGAGCAGTGCGCTCTGCACCTTGGCCGGGGCACGGTTGATTTCATCGGCCAGCACGAAGTTGGCGAAGATGGGGCCGCGCTTCACTTGGAAGGTTTCGTTCTTGACGCTATAGACCATGGTGCCCACCACGTCGGCAGGGAGCAGGTCGGGGGTGAACTGAATGCGGCTGTAGTCCGCATCAATGAGTTGCGAGAGAGTTTTGATGGCCAGGGTTTTAGCCAAGCCGGGGACACCTTCCAGCAGGATGTGTCCGTTGCTGAGCAAGGCAATCAGGAGCGATTCCACCAGGTGTTTCTGACCCACGATGGTTTGATCCATGCCTTTGACAATCAGATTAATAAAGTCGCTTTTAGCTGCAACGACGTCGTTGAGCTCGCGGATGTTGACATTGTCATTCATAATGTAAACTGTGTTGGATTCTCTGATATTTTGATGACGCAAAATTACCTATTTAACAAATAGGCAGACCGAAAAGTGCGTTAAATTTCCATATAATCCTTTTAGAAACACAAAAACTTAACTATTTTTTATATTTGGCGTAGATTTCTGTTGCGAGGCGTGAGGCTTCGTTAATTTTTGCTTTATCCGTGGGGGAGAGACCATATTTTTCGGCAGGAGGGATGACCACCACTGTGCCGGCTTCCACGAGGTCGGGGTCGCCCAGCGAGGCGGCATTTTCCTGATAGATGTAGACCCAATACTCCATGCGGCCGTAGTGTTGGCGGGCCATGGTGGTGAGATAGTGGTTGTGGCGCACGGTGTCGGTCACTGCGGCCACAGCTGCAGCCTTCGTCTCCTTGGGCGCGGGCTTTTCCTCGGCCACGGGCGCGGGCTTTTCTTCTTCGACCACGGGCGCAGGGGCGGCGGCGACGCTGTCGGCCATATTATCTAATGAGTCAACCGCGGCTTCCTCTTCAATCGGGGCGGCCGGGGCGGCGGGGCGATGTGTGGCCATCTGAAGGCCCACGAGCATTCCGGCTCCGAAGCACACGAGGCCCACCAGCAAAATCCAGAGCCATGTCCAATCGCGATGCGCAGGCTCGGGCTCGGGAGCGGGTTCGGGCACAACAATGGGCTCGAGCTCCGGTTCGGGTTCGGGTTCGGGCTCGGGTTCCGGCTCGGGTTCAGGTTCCGGTTCAGGTTCCGGCTCAACGGTGACTTCGGGTTCCGGTTCGGGCTCCGGTTCGGGTTCGGGCTCGGGGGTGGTGGTTTCTTCTTCGGGGTCGTAGTCGTCGGGGAGCTCCACGGCCTCAAACCCGGCAAAGGGGGCATTGATGGCGTCGGAGAGTTCGCGACTCGGCTCAAACTTCACGGCGCCATCCACAATGGCAAAGCGTCCGATGGCCGCAATGTTGACGTTCCCTTCGGCCGTGAGTCGGGCCGAGGCTTCGCTCAACAGGGCCGTGACAAACTTCTCGCCTTCGTCGGCGGTGCAGCCCGTCAGCGAGCTGAGAGTTTCCACCAGGTCTTTCAGATTAATCACGTTCTCCATTTTCGGCATCGTTGGCTTGAAGTTTCTCTATTTGATTGCGCAGGCGAGTGGCGGGGCTAAAGGTCAGCTCCACGGCGGGCGGCAGCAACATTCGGCGACCGGTGGAGCGGTCGGTGACCACCTCCTCTGGGTGCATCACCGGGGTGAACACGCCAAATCCGGGCAGAGCCACCGATTGGCTCTCCGCACAGTGGGCACAAAGGGCCGAGGCAAGGCCTTTGAGCAGGGCGTCGACATCTTTTTTTTCGCGGCCAAGGGCTTTGGCCACAGCAGCATTCAGTGATTTTGTCATTATTAGTTGTAGGGCAGTGTGTCGGTCACGGGCAGACGGTTGAGCTCCTCAAAATAGTTGAGAAGCTCGTCGCGCCCCAAGCCGGTTTCGCTTGAGGTGACGAAAATGGGGGGCAGCTCCTCCCATTGGGTGAGCAGGCGGCGTTTGTAGGCCTCCACATTGTCGGCGGCGGCCTTCTTGCCGAGTTTGTCTATTTTGGTGAAAACAATGGCGAAGGGCACGGAGTTTTCGCCGAGCCACTCCATGAATTCGAGGTCGATTTTCTGGGGTTCGTGGCGCGAGTCCACCAACACGAACAGGGAGGTCATCTGCGGGCGCTCCAACACGTAGTCTTCAATGATGTGTTGCAGGCGTTCGCGGTCGGTCTTGCTGCGCTGGGCGTAGCCGTAGCCGGGAAGGTCCACAATGTAGAATTCGCCGTTGATCAGAAAGTGATTGATCAGCGTGGTTTTGCCGGGGGTAGCGGAGGTCATGGCCAGCTTTCGTTGGCCCGTGAGCATGTTTATCAACGAAGATTTGCCCACGTTGCTTCGGCCAATGAAGGCATATTCATGGCGCAGCGTGGCGGGACACTTTCTGACGTCGGTGTTGCTTATCTCGAATTTCGCGGAGGTGATTTGCATAATTCGGGTGAGGGGGCTATTGTTGAGGTTTGATGCGGAGCGTGAACAGGCGGGTGGCGTCGTAGCGCGGAAGGGCCATCAGGTGCATATCCCAGAGGTTTTCGCGGTCGTCTTCGCCGATGCGCACTTCGGGGTGGGCCTCCGCCATGGCTTTGCGGTGGGCCTCCAGGGCCAGGTCGGCGGTGTTGTTGTCGGCGCTCAGGTGGCAGAGGAAGAGGTAGCGCAGACGCGGCGAATAGATGCGGGCCAAGAATTCGGCCGATTGGGGGTTGCTCAAGTGGCCGTGGCCGTTGGTGATGCGTGCCTTCAGATAGTCGGGGTAGGAGCCGAGTTTGAGCATGATGGGGTCGTAGTTGCTCTCCAGCACCAGGAAGTCCACTGCCGAGAGATAGTGCTCCACGCGCTCGCTGATGGAGCCCAGGTCTGTGACAATGGCCATCGACGAGGCGCCGTGGCTGATGTGGAAGCCGCAGTTGTCGGTGCCGTCGTGGAGCACGTCGAAGGGGGTGAGCACGAAGTTGCCTATTTTGAATTCAAACTCCTTGTAGATGGCGCGATGATAGTCTTTGATGCGGCGCGAGATGCTGTGGCGGCGCAGCAGGCCGTTGAGCACCTTGGGCGTGCAGTAGAGCAGCATGTGGCGATGGTTGCGCAGCAGCGTGTAGAGATAGCGCACGTGGTC
The DNA here is from genome assembly GCA_964549975.1 of uncultured Bacteroides sp. Classification (GTDB taxonomy): domain Bacteria; phylum Bacteroidota; class Bacteroidia; order Bacteroidales; family Muribaculaceae; genus UBA3263. The sequence continues at coordinate 19,781 of CAZJWM010000028.1, forward strand.
GCCGTGGTCGTGGGTGATGCAAATGCCCTTCACGGCGGTCATGGCAATGCCGTTGGCGGCAAGGGCTTCCTCCACTTTGGCGGCGTCGACTCCGGCGTCAACCAAGAAACCGCTGCGCTGATCGCCTATGTAGGAGCAATTGCCGGAGCTGCCAGAGCCGAAGCTCATATAGTAGATGGGCGCCTCGCCGGCGGTGATGCTCAGATGGCCCAGCGGGTCGTTTGTCTCCACAGGCGTAGCCTCGCCGAGCATTTCGTGAGTGAAAAGCCCGGGCGACTGCGGTGAAATGGGTTTCTTTTGCTGTGGCATTGTTTCGACGTTTAGCTGAAGAGCAGGAAGATGGTGGGCACTTTGTTGTAGTCGTATTTTGCGCCGGCCCAGCGGCTCAAAGGCTGTGTGATGATCGACTGCTGCTCGGAGGTGAGGTTTGAGGCCACACACAGCAGCATGTTGCCCGGCAGGCGGCGCACAAGCTCCTCGATGAGCTTGTTGTTGCGATAGGGCGTTTCGATGAAAATCTGCGTTTGGCGCTCCGAGGTGATGCGCCGCTGCATCTCCTTGAGCTGCTTGGCGCGGCGACTCTCCTCAATGGGCAGATAGCCCAAAAAGGCGAAGCTCTGGCCGCTGAATCCCGAGCCCATCAGCGAGAGCAGAATGCTCGACGGGCCCACCAGCGGCACCACCTTGATGCCGCGACGCTGGGCGGCGGCCACCAGGTCAGACCCCGGGTCGGCCACGGCCGGACAGCCGGCCTCGGAGAGCACGCCCACGGCCTCGCCGCGCTCGATGATGGGCGCAAGCATTTGCGGCACTTGGTCGGCGGGAGTGTGCTCGTTGAGCTCCACAAAGTCGATGGCGTTGACGTCTATTTCGCGGTCTACGGCCTTGAGGAAACGGCGCGCCGTGCGCACGTTTTCCACCACCAGATGCTTCACCTCGTGGAGAAGCTCCAGATTGGTGCGTGGCAACACCTCGTGAGCCGGAGCGTCGCTCAGGCCCACGGGAAACAGATATAGCGCCGGTTGCGGATTCATACCACAAAATTACTCCTTTTTTTTATAATGCGCAAATAATTCAAAAATTCAAAACAAATTGCATATTGCAGATTATCGAGATTGAAAATAAAGTTGTAAATTTGTGGTATGAATGATTTAACAATATCAAGTGTTGAACGACAAAACGTTTTAAACAATCGTTTTGCTGTGGATGCTCTTC
>CAZJWM010000029.1:0-20377 GCA_964549975.1 uncultured Bacteroides sp.
GAGGAAGCGGGGTGGGGGTTAGCGGCCGGTGGCGGTGATGTGGAAGCAGCCTTGGTGGCGCTCGTATTTCACCAGACAACGGCCTTGGTCGCGCAGGGCCAGGAGCACTTCGGCGAGGAGGTTTTTCAGGTCGCCGTCGGTGCGCAGCACCATGTCGTTGGGGTTGGTGTGAATAAATTTCACGTAGGAGATGTCGAAGGTGGTGCCGTAGAGGTGGGCCGAGCGTTCTACCGAGTTGCCATTCATGCGTTTAAGTCGGCTCACGGATTCGTTGGTGCGCAGCAGAGAGGTCACCTTGATGCTATACGCACCGCCTTGACGCTGAGCCAGTAAGCTATGAAAATTGGCTCCGATTTCGTGGAGCAATTTGGCTGCTTCGGGCACCAGATATGGATAGGAATGGGTGAGCGTGTCGATGGTGAAATCTTCGCATGTTTCCACCAAAACCAGTGGCCGGTGGATGCGCCAGGCGTCGCCGGGCGTGGCTATCGGGCTGATTCCTAAGGGTTCGGCGGCAGCGAGGTGCACATCGTTGAGGTCGGCAAATTGGCGAGAGAGGTTTCCAACGGCGGCGGATATTTTCAGGCGCTGAACGTGCGGACGCGTTTCTTGCTGTGTTTTTGTCTGCTCAGATGATGCGTCTTCATTGTCGTTGCTGCAGCTGCAAGAGGCGCAGCCGATGAGCAGGGCGAGGGAAGCGCTCAGCAGAGCGGGAAATATTGCACGGTGTCGCAAAGTTAACATAATATATCTTATGGGAAAATGGTCATAATAATTTCATGCCACCCGGAAACAGGCCTATTTTGTGAGATTTATAGAGAAAACCAACGGCTTTTTTGAAGTCCTTCTTGCTGCAGCCCAATTTTTGGGCAATCTCCTCTGGCGAAGATTTGTCGTTGAGCGTTGTCGTGCCGCCGCAGTCGTGCATCAGAGCCACGATTTTGTCGGCAAGCGAATGAGCGCGCACAGCGTTGCTCTCCTTGAGCGTCACGTCGATTTTGCCGTCTTCGCGCACCTTCTTGACGTAGGCCGTGATTGTGTCGCCTATTTTGGGAAGCTCCAGCAGTTCGTCGCTGTAGAGCATCCCGGCAAATAGATTATCAACAATCACGCGAAAGCCGATGTCGGTGCGGTCATACACCAGAGCGCTCACGCGGTCGCGAAACTTATAATAAGGAATCTTGTTGCCGAGAAACTTCTCAATCTTGGAGCTTGCCACCACTCGCTTCGTTGCGTCGTCGAGATAGGCATACACCAAATAAGTCTGTCCCTTGACCATGCGTTGGCGCTGCTCGTTGAACGGACACAGCAGGTCTTTGGCCAGTCCCCAATTGAGGAATGCACCCATCTTGGGATGAATGTCAAGTGTCTGTAGAAAAGCGAATTGGCCCACTTGGATGAGCGGCTGCTCGGTGGTGGCCACCAGGCGGTCTTCGGAGTCAGTGTAGACAAACACCTCCACCTCGCTGCCGGGCACTTCCGAGCCGGTCATATAGCGAGCCGGGAGCAGAATCTCCTCGCCGTTGCCGGCATCGAGATACGCGCCAAAATCCACTAAACGATTTACTGTCAATTTGTTGTGCTGTCCTATCTGTAGCATAGTCTATCGGGGGTTTTACGACTACAAAATTACGCAATTTTTTGCGATTTTGGGGCATATTTGCTTTTTTATTGTGTGTTTTATGTGATTTTCAGAAAGTTTTCCGTAAATTTGTAGAGTAAAAAATCGAATACAGAACGTACCAATCAAATCATTAACTAATTTATTAATTCACAAACTTTCCCATGAGAAAATCAATTGTGGTTATGACTGCCTGTGCGGCAGCCATGACGGTTTGCAGTGCAGCTCATGCCGAAGGCTCCGTGCAGCTAACCTTTAGTCGCACCGGGTCTACTGCGTCGGATGTCACCACCACCGTCACCGGGATGGATGGTGTGACGGCCCGCGTGGAGTCGGTGTCGCATTCCATGAAAACCTCCGGCACCAACATCACCGAGGCCATTCTCTGCCCCGACGTCAACGGCAACACCTCCCCCACCATCACCTTTGTGATCTCCGTGACCGGTTTGCCATCAAGCTTCAACTATTCGTCGGTGGGTCTGGACATCCACGCCCTAAATGCCGGCGGTGCTTACCAAGCCTCCGACGACGATAAGTCGCGCCAATTCAACGTGGACATCGCCACAGGTGAATCCTCATCTTCGACAACCTCCTTCGCCACCCTCTCCGACATCGACGTTGCTGCCGGTGTGAGCGAACACCATCAAGAATGGACTGCCACCGGCACCGCCAAGGCCGCCACCTCGCCCCTCTACTTGCAAATCACCGTCACCGCCGGCACATCCAACCTCGGATGCTTTTTCGGCCTCTCGTCCGTGACACTGACCGACGACGGCACCACAGTGGAGCCCGTTGAACCCGTTGACCCCGTTGAGCCTCCCACGGTTGACACCACCGAAGGCAAAATCTACAACATCGTGTGGAAAAACAACACCACCGACTACATGACCGAAGCTTCCGACGGCGGCATCGTCATCGACTCCTACTCCGTCAATTCCAAATGCTTCTGGCAGCTGATTCCCACCGAAAACGAAGATTGCTACTACGTGCGCAACACCGCTTCCGGCAAATATATCGGCTCCTGCAACCTCACCCCCTCATCGGCTTCCAAGATTAAGATGACTACCACCCCGGTGGAATATTACGTGCATCTGTCGGCATCGACCTCCGGCGCCAACCAAGGCTGCTACTGGTTCTCATCAACCGACTGCTCAAACTACAGCGCCGAGACCTCCGGTGCTCGCTGCTTGAACAAAGACGGCGCTTCAACGAGCATCATCACCTGGACAACAGCCCTGACCAACTACGGCTCATACTGGTCGCTCGTGGAAACCGAAGACCTCTACGAACCGCAGCCCTTCTCCCCTGCTGCCGCAATTGGCGCCGCTTCACACCTCTATCGCATCCTCAACGCCTCCGGCAAGTCGCTCAACGCTCAGCAGCAGTGGGTCGACGCAAAAGAGAGCGCCGATCAGCGCTGGTATTTCGTGGGCACATCCAATGCCGACGGCGGTTACATCATCGTTTGCGACAAAACCGCTGAGACCATCAACAGCGGCACAAAATACACCGTTAAAATCAGCGCCAACGGCGATGACCTCTACAACTTCGTTGACGCCTCCGGCAACACCCTCACTCTGGCCGGCGAAACCGACTTCCGCTTTGCCGCCACTCGCAGCGCTTTTGCCCTGAACAATCAGATCTACAACATGCCCTGCGGCTCCACCGGCGACTCCTACGTGACTCGCGTGTTTATCGGCGACGACTACCACTATCCCCTGGCCACCAAACATAATGGCAAAGTATACTACGGCGGCGCAAGCAAGCCCACCGACAAATATGTGATTCAGTCGCTCGATGCCGCCGTGATCACCAACTCCGGTTCCGACATCAAAATCAACCTCAACACCACTCCCGCCGACGGCTATGCCGCTACGCTCTATTTCGACTGGGACCGCGACGGTGTGTTTGAAGTCTCGCAAGAGCTCACCATCGCTCAGACCATGACCGCCACAATCGTTCCCTCGGAAGATGCCGTCGTGGGTAAGAGCCGTATGCGTCTGCGCCTGACCAACAACGGATTGACCGGCGCGGAAGACGACGTGGTTGGCGAAGTGCTCGACCTGATGCTCAACTATGTTGGCTCCGACAGCGAACAAACCTTCGCCCCCATCCTCAAAGTCAACGATGCCACCCGTGGCACCGCCACCTACAACGCCACCGAACAAGTGGCCGTGGCCACCACCAAAGGTTCCGCCACATTCGTTTGCTGGACCGACGGCTACAACGTGGTTTCCGTTGACCAAAACTTCAGCGTGGCTCCCGCCGCTCAGCAACGCACCTTCACGGCTGTCTTCTCCCCCAACATGGAAGAAGCAGATCTGTCGGAGGTGAAAGAGATGATGAATCATGCCGACTCATCCATCGAATTCAACGTCGACGGCCAAGCCGTTTCCGCTTGCAGCACCTCGGCCGTTGAAGCCATCTACGTGTTCTCCACCTCCGGCGAAGTGATGGCTCGCGCTGCCGGTTCGTCAGTGTCGGTGGCTAACCTCGCTCACGGCGTCTACGTGGCAAAAGCAGTTTCCACCACAGGCTCCGCCTCCATTAAAATTATTCTCTAACGCAACATGAACAACAAAATATTCTTCAGCACCATCGCCGCACTCTCAGCTGCGGCATCGGCTCAAGCTGCAGACGCAGCGCATCCCAATATCATCTACATCATGTGTGACGATATGGGATATGGCGACCTCGGTTGCTATGGCCAGAAATTCATTGCCACCCCTCGCATCGACCAAATGGCCTCGGAGGGTATGCGTTTCACTCAGGCCTACTGCGGTAGCCCCGTGTCGGCCCCCTCGCGTGCCACCTTCATGACCGGCCAACACTCCGGCCACACCCACGTGCGCGGCAACAAAGAATACTGGAACAGCGGTAACCTCAACCAAACCTACGGCGTCAACACCGACTACTCCCTCGTGGGCCAAGAGCCCTACGACCCCGACCACGTGATTATCCCCGAAATCTTCAAAGACAACGGCTACAACACCGGCATGTTTGGCAAATGGGCCGGTGGCTACGAAGGCTCCGTCTCCACCCCCGACAAGCGTGGCATTGATGAGTTTTACGGCTATATCTGCCAATTTCAGGCTCACCTCTATTTCCCCAACTTCCTCAACGCCTACAGCAAATCGGCCGGCGACACCGAAACCCATCGCGTCACCCTCGAGCAAAACATCAACTATCCGATGTATGGCAGCGAATATGCCAACCGCACGCAATATTCCGCCGACCTCATCCACGAGAAAGCTCTCGAATGGCTCGACAAACAAACAGCCGATCAGCCCTTCCTCGGCATCTTCACCTACACCCTGCCCCACGCTGAATTGAGCCAACCCAACGACTCCATTCTCCAGGCCTACGAAGACAAATTCTGCCAATGCGAAGAGAAGACCTTCAGCGGCGACCAAGCCAGTCGCTACAACCCCACGTCGATTGCCCACGCACAGTTTGCCGGCATGATCACTCGCCTCGACCAGCAGGTGGGCCAAATCCTCGACAAACTCAAAGAAAAAGGTCTCGACGACAACACAGTGGTGATCTTCACCTCCGATAACGGCCCCCACGAAGAGGGCGGCGCCGATCCCTCGTTCTTCAACCGCGACGGCCTGCTTCAAGGCCTGAAACGCAGCACCTACGAAGGCGGCATCCGCATCCCCTTCATTGTGCGCTGGCCCGGTGTGATTGCTCCCGGACAGGAGAGCGACCAGATGTTTGCCTTCTACGATCTGATGGCCACCTTCTGCGACATTGCCGGCATTGAAAACTACGAGCAACGCTATCGCAACACCTCGCTGACCAACGACTATTTCGACGGCATCTCCATCTATCCCACGCTCACCGGCAAAGGCGAGCAAGTGTCGCACCCCTATCTCTACTGGGAATTCCACGAAACCAACATGATTGGCGTGCGCAAAGACAACTGGAAACTCGTTGTGAAGGCCGGCACCTGCTACCTCTACGACCTCGCCACCGACATCCACGAAGACAACAACGTGGCTTCGGAATATCCCGAAGTGGTGAAGGAGCTCAAGGCTGCCATCAAGGCTGAGCACGTCGATAGCTCGCTCTTCAGCGTCACCATCCCCAACTAAACCCTAACCCTTCTCTTATATGGACGAAATCTTAAAGTATTTCCCCTCCATCACCTCCACGCAGCGCCAACAATTCACGGCGCTGCGTGAACTTTATGGTGAATGGAACCAACGCATCAACGTCATCTCACGCAAAGACATCGACAACCTCTATGTCAACCACGTGCTCCACTCGCTGGCAATCGCCAAGTTTATCACCCCCAAAGCCGGCACCCGCTTCTTCGATTTGGGTTGCGGCGGCGGTTTCCCGGGCATTCCGTTGGCCATCTTTTGGCCCGATTGCAGCTTTCATCTGGTGGATCGCATCGGCAAAAAAGTGAAAGTAGCCCAAGAAGTGGCTCAAGCCGTCGGTCTGACCAACTGCACCTTTCAGCACGGCGATTCCGGCGAATGTCGTCAGAAGTTTGACTACGTGGTGAGCCGCGCCGTGATGTCGCTCCCCGACCTCGTCAAAGCCTCGCTCCACCTGATTGACTCCAAAGGCAACAATCGCCTCCACAACGGCCTGATCTGCCTCAAAGGCGGCGACCTGCAGAGCGAAATTGCCGAAACGCGCCGCGATGTGCTCGACGTGCCGCTATCCGATTATTTCACCGAAGAATTTTATCAAACAAAAAGTCTTATCTACATTCCGCTGTGATCAAATCTGCCATCTTCACCGTCTTATTATTGGTGGTCTCCAATGTGTTTATGACCTTTGCCTGGTATGGCCATCTGAAGCTTCAAAGCACCGGCTTCAGCGCCAACTGGCCTCTCTATCTTGTAATCCTCTTTTCGTGGGGCATCGCCCTGCTTGAATATTGCTTTCAAGTGCCGGCCAATCGCATCGGCTTTGAAGGCAACGGCGGCCCATTTTCGCTGATTCAACTGAAGGTGATGCAGGAGGTGATCACCCTGACCATCTTCACTGTCTTTAGCCTGCTGGCCTTCAAAGGCACCGAATTTCGTTGGAACCATTTTGTGTCGTTTTTGTTCCTCATAGGAGCAGTCTATTTTGCTTTTAAGAAATAATGTCGCTTAACGTAGAACAATTCACCGTCAACCTCTTTGGCGAAAGCACATTTGTGGTGTGGGACGACGCCACGCGTCAGGCCATGATCATCGACCCCGGCATGGCCAAACCTCAAGAGGCCGCCATGGTTGACCAATTCATTGAGCAGAGCCGCTTGGACCTGAAATATCTGGCCAACACCCATCTTCACCTTGACCACTGCTTTGGCAACAGCCACGTGGAGCAGCGCTACGGCTTGGCCTCAATGGCTCATCAGAGCGATTTCGAGCTGGGCGCAAACATCCCGGCGCAGGCTGCAATGTTTCATCTTCGCGGCGAATTTGTGTCGCCCGCCAAGCTCACGCCCATCGACGAACAGAGCGTTTTCACCCTTGGCGAGGAGCAGATTCGTGTGCTTCACGTGCCGGGCCACACGCCCGGGTCGGTGGCCTTCTATGCGCCTAAGGCCGCATGGGTGATTTCGGGCGATGCGCTCTTTTGCGGCAGCATAGGCCGCACCGACTTGCCCGGCGGCAACTATGCTCAACTGGTTCGCTCTATCAGCGATAAATTGCTGACTCTGCCCCCGGAGACAATTGTATATCCGGGCCACGGCCCGTCGACAACGGTGGCGGCGGAGCTCTCCGGCAATCCCTATTTATAGTTTAATGTAGATGCGGCGGCGATATAGCGCCAAAGCCACGAGCCAAATGGCCGCCAAGAAGAGCAGCGCGTAGAGCAACGAGGCAAACGGATTGTCGCCCACGAGAGCTATCAGCGCGCTGTAGACTCGGTAGTGGATGGTGTGCCCGCCAATGCTGAGGCTGTCGGCCAAAATGTAGAGCAGTTCGCTGCCTACGTAGCAAAACAGCGGATTCACGCCCACCACGTCGGCCGGGAAAATGCCGCCAAACAGCCGACGCAAATCGATGGCCCACATGAGCAATCCGAGCGTCAGTGCCGAGAAGCCGCAGGTGGCAAGCACGAATGTGGGCGACCACACTTTCTTATTCAACGGGCAAACGTCGGCCAACAGCAGTCCGCTGAGCAGGCACACGGCGCCGTAGGCAAACAGGCGCACAAGGCGATCGGTTAGCGGCGTGGAGTCGAAGCAGATTTTGCCGAAAAGAAAACCGATGAGGGTTTGCGCAACGGCCGGAATGGTGCTCAACAGACCTTCCGGATCGATGCCGTTGTCGAAATACATGTGGCAGCCGAGAATGCCGTAGTCTACGCGTGCCAGCAGATTTTCCGGGCCATAGACAAATCCATTGCCCAGGAGCAAAAGCGCGAAATAGCCCACGAGAATTGCTGCTATGATGTGCGGGAAGTGGCGGTGGCGAATGGTCACGGCCATCAGGGCCACGATGCCGTAGCAGAGGGCCAAGCGCTCGAGCACACCCGAGAGACGCACCTCGGCCAACGCTGATAGCGACTGCGAGTGCATCACGCCGTCGATGGCGTAGATGGCGGTGCCCACGGCGTAGAGCAACACCGTGCGGCGAAGGATATGTCGCGCCACGGCGCCGGAGAGTTGGAAGCCGGATTTGCGCAGGGAGATGTAGAGCGACGTGCCCATGATGAACATGAACATCGGGAAAATCAGGTCGGCAAAGGTGATGCCGTTCCATGGCGAATGGGCCAGCGGAGCGTAGACGCAGCCCCACGAGCCGGCGCAGTTCACTATAATCATGGCGCAGATGGTGAGTCCGCGCAGAGTGTCCAGCGAGTGCAGTCTGCCGTTATTGCTCATCGTCTTCGTCGGCGAGTTTGAGTTGTTTTGATGCTTTAGCCCCGAGTTCTTTCAGCTTTTCGGCGCGGCGCACGAGGTTGCCGTTGCCGGTGTGGAGACGTTTGATCACGTCGTCGCACACCGTGGCACTTGCGTTGATGCGTTTTTGCACTTCGAGCATCTGATCCACCACGCCGGCAAATTTGTCGTACATGGCTCCGGCTTCGTTGGCAATCTGCTGTGCAAACTTGTTTTGAGCATCGTGGCGCCACATCTGTTCCACCAGTTTCAACACCGAGAATAGATGGGTAGGAGAGATGATGAGCACGCGCTTGTCGTAGGCCTCCTGCCAGAGGTTGGGCTCGAGTTGCATGGCCGCCAGATATGCGCCCTCGTTGGGGATAAACATCATCACGAAGTCGAGTTTGGCGTCGCCGCCCACGTGGTCTTGATAGGCCTTGGAGTCGAGTTCTGCAATGTGTTTTCTCACGGAAGCCACGTGGGCTTTTCCGGCTGCTTCGCGCGACTTTTCGTCGGTGGCGTTAATCCAGTTGACATAGGCCGTGAGTGATGTTTTGCTGTCGATGACCACGCAATTGTTTGGCGGAAATTTCACCACCACGTCGGGGCGCAACATGCGGCCGTCTTCGGTCTTCATGATGTTGCCGGCAGAGTCGCGCGTCTCTTGTAGGAAATAGTGTTCGCCCTCTTTGAATCCGGCTTTTGCCAGAAGAGTTTCGAGAATCATTTCGCCCCAATCGCCTTGCACTTTGCTATCGCCGCGCAGCGCTTCAGAGAGCTGGCGGGCTTCGTCGCCGAGCATCTCATTGAGCTTGCGCAGTTCGTCGATTTTGCCGGTGAGGGCAAAGCGTTCGCGAGCTTCGGTTTGATATTTCTCGTCGATGGCGCGGTTGAAGTTTCGCAGGTTTTCTTCGAGGGGTTTCAGCAGCGAGGAGATGCGCTCCTGGTTGTCGTCGCGCAGAGTCTTCTGCGATTGTGCTAACATCTGCGCCGAGAGATTGCGAAAGCGTTCTTCGTCGCGTTTGCTCTGGTTGGCGGCGGCCTCCTCGGAGGCTGCCAGGCGAGCTTCTGTGGCCTTGATGCGTTCGCGCAGGGTGGCACATTCCACCTGCGAAGCGCCGAGTTGCGCGCCTATTTCGCTGTGATTGCGCTGGAGACGTATGGTGTAGAGCAGCAGCAACACGACGGCTGCCGCCAAGATAGCAGAGATGATGATCATTGGTTTAGAAGTCGATGGAGAGACGTACGTTGATTTGTCGGCGAGTCAGATAGTTGGGCACGGCATATTGGATGTTGTTGACGTCGGTGACCCAATAATAGCTGCTCACGTTGGAGATGTCCAAGAGGTTGAACACGTCGAGGCCGAGCCACACGCTCTTGAGGTGGCGGGCCAGACCGGTGCGCGTTTCGCCGTCTTTGGGCGCGGAGAGCAGGGCGTAGCTCAGTCCGATGTCCACGCGCTTGTAGGCGGTGGTGCGGAAATAGCCTTTGTCGCGGGTGCTGCGCGTGGGGGTGACGGGCAGGCCGTCGGAGAAGATGCCGCGCAGGTTGAATTTCAGCTTGGGGAATTTGGGGAAGTAGTCGGTGAAGTAGAGGGCCACCGAATAGCGCTGGTCCGTGGGGCGCGGCACTTTCACTCCGTTCAAGTCTTCCTGAGTCTTCATCAGCGAGAAACTCAGCCACGAGTCGGAACCGGGCACGAATTGGCCGAAGAGTTTGAAGTCTACGCCCATCACGTAGCCATTGCCGCCGTTCACGCCGGTGTAGTTGAGCTTGAGGTTGTCCACTTCGTAGGAGATGATTTTGCCCAGAGCTTTATAGTAGGCTTCGGCCGAGAACTTAAACGGGCGGTCGAACGACCGGAATGTGTAGTCCGATCCGAGGCTGAAGTGGAAGCAGCGTTGTGAGTCGATGTCGCGGTTGAGCTGAATGGTGACGTTGCCGGAGGCGTCTTCCACGGGTTGGCGATATTCTTTGTAGAACGGAGCCTGATAGTAGAGACCGGTGGCAAGGCGGAAGGCCCAGCGAGAATGTGCGTCGGGCACGTAACCAACCGAAGCTCGCGGGCTGAAGAGGAATTCGCGGTTGAAGTCCCAATAGCTCATGCGCACGCCGTAGTTCACGGTCCAATATCCGCCGGCGCCTTGCAGTTTGAGGGCGTCTTGGGCAAATATCGACAGGCGCGTGGAGCTGACGTCGTTGTGCGACGATTGATTGTAGACCACGCGCACGGCATTTTCGTCAAACGGCAGGGAGTAGCCGGCAGAGTCGCGCAGCTCCCATTCGCGCGAGCGATCCATGATCTGTTCGCGGTTCACCGACAGGCCATACGAGAGGTTGTGGTTGCTCACACCGGTGTTGCCGCGCAGAGCTATGGAGAACACGGAGCCCTTCAGTCGCGTGCGCGCGTGTTCCTTATATTTACCCACGCCGAGCTCGCCGCCTATTTGGCTGTTGCCGGCTTGGTCGAGCCAATATTCGCCGGAGATGTCGTAGCTCACCAATTCGTTGGTGAGATAGCCGGAGGCCAGGAGCGAGAAATCGGTGGCTTTCGAGGGGCGAAAGTTGAGGATAAAGGCGCCGAAATATGTTTCGAATTTATCCTTTTCCTGCCCGTCGAAGTAGACGGTGAATTGCTTGGCGTCGCTCGACGTGCCGAAGTTGGTCTGGCGCGTCACCGGGGCAAAGGAGTAGTTGTTGATGGAGATGTTGCCTATGAACGACGCTTTCCATTTCTGGTTGATGCGATAGTTGAGATTGGTCTGATAGTCGAAAAACGAGGGGTTGTATTCGCCGCGCGTTTCCAGCGAGGAGAGCAGCGAATTGTTGCGCTTGTAGCGCAGGCCGTGGAGTTGGCTGAAGCGTTTGCTGCCGGTGCCAAAGGAGAGGGAGCCGCCCATGAGCGACGCCGAGAGTGAGCCTTCGAGGGCTTCGGGTTGGCGGTAGGTGATGTCGAGCACCGACGACATTTTGTCGCCATATTCGGCCGAGAATCCGCCGGTGGAGAAGGCCACGTTGTCCACCATGTTGGGGTTGATGATGCTCAGACCCTCTTGTTGGCCGGAGCTGATGAGTTGCGGACGATAGACTTCCACGCCGTTAATGTAGACGGAGTTTTCGTCGTAGGAACCGCCGCGCACGGAATATTGGCTCGACATTTCGTTGGAGGAGTTGACGCCGGCCATGGTGGTGAGCAGCGACTCCACGCTGCCGCCGCTCACGTCGGGAGCGTTGCGATAGAGGCTCGCGTCGATGGTTTGCATCGACGTGATTTGCTTGCGAAATTCCGACACGGTCACTTCGTTGAGTTGCGTGGTCGACGGGAGCAATTTCACGTTGATGGTCACGTCGCCGGATTTTTGGCCCACGAGTGTGCGCTTGGAGTCGTGGAAGCCGATGCAGCGAAATGTCACCTTGATGGTGTCTGACTCGGGCACCAAGAGCGAGTAGGTGCCGTCGAGTTGGGTGAGGGCGCCAATCGAGGTGCCATCGATGGCTACGGTGGCAAACTCCAGGGGCTCGTTGGCATCGCCGTCGCCTTGCGTGACTTTGCCGTGAATTTTTATTTGAGCATCCAGTGGCAGCGACAGAAAACTCAGGGCAGCCACCAGCGAATATATTCTTAGATGTTTCATCTTTAATTTAACGCTAAAATTCCCGAATCATTATATAGATGTGTCAGAATTTTTAATTCTCAGAGGCTTAAAAGTGCACTAATCGTTTGTGATGTAGTTACTTAAGCTTATTTTGCGGGCGCGAAATTTTGTCCAATCCGGAAAATGCCCGAAATCGGGCCGTGATGAGCTACCTTTGTATGCAAATGCAAACACAAAATTGTGCTGTGGTTGCAAATGCGAAGTTGCGAAACGAAACACGATGCAAAAACAAATGCAAATTTGCGAAATTCAAAGTTTTGGTTTTGTAAACACCATGTATCACCCAACCTTTTAGTTAAATCTTAACTCGATATTTTCAGATGCGAAATTATGGTTGCATTTGCAAAAACTCGCGATTAACAACTGTTATTCTTTAGATTAAGTAACTGAAACCCAGAGTTTATACATTTTATATCTCTAATGCTGCTATAGATTTATGAGATTTTGTGTAGATAACTTCCAAAGTGTGTTAATCATTGGCGGTAAACTGATTGAAACGCTGCACTATAGAATTTTTATATTTAGTGATGCTTTAATTGTTTTGAGCAATTTACGTTCACAAAATGTGGCCCCTACCCCATATCTGAAATGTTAACGCAACGATAGTTTACAAGTGCAACTTTTGGAAATTATTTGCAGTTTCTGAAAATAAATTTGCAAAATACAAATATAATGATTACATTTGCATCCGTAAAACCAACAAATGTAAACTAAATGGACATCGTTAGTCGCCTCAAAAGGTTTATTTCAAGCCAAGGAATCGGCAGCACTCAGTTTGCCGATGCTTGTCGCATCCCCCGCCCTTCTCTATCTCAAATATTGAGCGGACGCAACAAAAAAATCAGCGATGAGGTCATCGCCAAGATTCATGACGCCTACCCCAACCTAAGCGTCTTGTGGCTGCTTTTTGGCGAAGGGGATATGTTGGTCGACGGAAATATTGAATTCTCAGAGGCCCAAAATGCCGGAATTATCGACTTTGGCGAAGAAAAAAGCGATGATTTGCAGTCTATTAGCTCAGACGATGGCGTTTTGCAAAGTGTTCTGAATTTTGCTCAATCCGGAAATTCGGCTCCTCAGGAGCTATTTACGGAGATCACAGCCGCGACTAAACAGCCAGATTTGGCAAAAGCCGCTCATGCCCCCGAGGCCGGCAAAGCCGCAGGAGCGCGATCGGTGGTCAGCATTATGGTGTTTTACTCCGACAACAGCTATCAGTCGTTCGTGCCACGTTGAGGCTCATTCCACACAAATGTGGTGAGCCACGGATAGTGGTCAGACGAAGCCACGTTGCCGAGCGTCATGCTCACGGGGGTCAGATCTCCGCGATAGAGCACATGGTCGATTCTGAAGAAAAATAATGGAGCATTGAATGTGATTTTGGCGCCTATTCCCACTTGGGAGTAGGCGTCGGTCATTTCTGCCCCACTCTGGAGTGTGCGGATGGCGTAGCAGTTGGGCACGTCGTTGAAGTCGCCGCACACAATCACCGAGCCTTCCGTTTCAACCACGAAATCGCGGATGATGGAGACTTGTTGCAGCCGCTGCTGAAACGCGCGATAGAGCTTCTCTACGAGCTTGTGGCGCATGTCTGACGCATGGCCGCGAATCTCCGACGGGCTATCCACCAGGTCGCGATAGAGGTCTTTGTCGTCTTCGTTGAGACCGATGGAGCAAAGGTGCACCGGAATGAGCGTGAGCTTGCGGCCGCACACCGTCACCTCATACGCGCCCATCTGCCCCGAGCGAGGCCATTGGTCGGCTTGCGGATGAGGCAGCGCCTTCACCGGAGTTTTGGAGAATATGGCTATGTCGCCGGCGTAGGTTTCGTGATAGGGGTAGATGGTTTGCAGCGAGTCAAACTGCGCGGCGGTCATCTCCGCCGGGTGCAAATTCTTGGGCGAGATGGTGTATTCCATCATGCACACCACGTCGGCGCCCGATTGGAGCACGTGGCTCATCGTGCGGTTATAGCCCAGCGAGGCCATCCCCAAGGAGTCTTGCATGTGAGCCACGTTGTAGCTCAGCAGCGAGAAACTGCGTGAGACGTTCTCCTCGTCGATTTCTGCGCGATGAAATATGTTGAGCGGACAGAATACCAAAAATGGTTTTAGAGTGGCCAGAATGGCCGCTATGGAGGGCAAGACGAGCTTGCGGCAAAGCAGTGCGTTCACCGCCAGCAGCATCAAGTTGAGCATCCACCATCCGATGAATGTCATGGCGGCTACGCCGGCAAACGGAGTGGTCATCGTGTTGATGGCTCCGGCATATCCTGCAAAGATGGTGACCATGGCCACAAACACCACGACGCCGATCCACACGGCCAGCAGAGCGTGGCGTATGGTGGAGGCTAAGTTGGATTTGCGTGTATGGCTATGGCGGTATGTCATATATGATTCCGGGAGGAGATTATAAGCGTTTGCTGTGTTGGAGCAGGGCTGTTCGCTCGGCGGCGGTTAGAGACTTGTAGCCTGAGCGGCGTATTTTGTCGAGGATGGTGTCGAGGTCGAGGTCGCTGCTCTCTGTGGGGGCTTTGCGGCGAGGGAAACGTAGCGCCGGTTGGCGATAGCCGCGGGTCATCCACAGCCCCCACCCCGTGCCCAACGCCAGGCCTCCGGCGTGGGCTGCCAACGTGGCTCCGTCGCTGCCGTTGAGCAGACTCAGCGCCACCATGGCCACGGCAATCCATTTCACCTTCACTTCTCCCAACAACACCAGCTGCACCTCCATGTTGGGCGTGCGCCATGCCGAGGCCACAACCACGGCTATCACGGCTGCCGAGGCACCCATCAGAGAGCCGCCGCTGTGGGTGATGCCACACCACAGCAGATAGGCCAAGGCTCCGCAAATGCCGCCGGCCACGTAGACGCCCACGAGCTGACGGCGCGAACCCAGCGTCATGAATATGTCGCCAAAGGCCCAGAGCCAAATCATGTTGAAGAGCAGGTGGAGAAACTCGCGGTGAACAAACATATAGCTCACCACTGTCCATGGGCGCAGGAGCGCAGCGCCGATGCCCGACGGGCACTCCACCAAGGGCCACCATGAGCCCGCGATGCGGAGCACTGCGAAAATCGCCACATTGAGCACTATCAACCCCGTGACAGCGCTCTGATTGTATTTAATATAGAGGCCCACGTGAAATCTTCCCTTGTTTGCGCCACAACATAATCAACATCAGAGCCACGAGCATGCCGCCCAGGTGGGCAAAGTGGGCCACGCCGCTTTGGGTGCCGGTGACGCCCAACACGAGCTCCAACACACCGTAGCCAATCACCATCCATTTGGCCTTGATGGGCACCGGGATGAAGAACAGATACATCGGCAAGTTGGGGAACATCATGCCAAATGCGAGCAGCACGCCGTAGATGGCGCCGGAAGCGCCGATGGTGGGTGCGAAATGAAGCATGCCATATTCGCTTGCCACGGAGATTGACGTGGTCATCGGGCCCATGACGCTGTCGCCATCCATGAAGAGGCCGTAGTGGCTCTCAAGATAGTCAACGCGCAAGAAGTAGACCCACTCCTGCACCAGTGCGGCTCCGATGCCCACCAACACGTAGAAAATCAAGAATCGGCGAGAACCGAACACTTGCTCCAGAGTTGAGCCGAACATCAGCAGGGCAAACATGTTGAAAAACAAGTGAGCTATGCCCTGAGTGTCGTGCAGAAACATGTACGTCAGCGGTTGCCACAGCTTGAAGTGCGACGACCCGGCGTAAAAAAGCCCGCAATATTCTGTGAATGTGGCGTCGAAGCCATTAGGAAGAATCACCATCACCAACCATATCAGTGCATTGAGTATCAGCAGGTTTTTGGTGACGGGTGGTATATTTTGAAAATATGATGACATATTATTGTTTTCGTCTTAGGTGTAATCTTTCCGCAAATTTACGCTTTTTTGCCGACATTCACCCACTTTCGGCAATAAAAAAACGCCACCGAATTAAGAGCGGTGGCGCAGTGTGCGACGTGATGCGTAGATATAGGCGGCAACCACTGCCGTGCCTGTCACTATCCACGTGATTGGATAGATGATGAGCAGGTCTCGCAAATTGGAGAACGGGCCGCTCGACACCCAGCATACCCTCAGCAGGCAGGTGCCTATGATGGTGATCACCGTTGGCGTCATCGAGTAGCCAAAGGCTCTCATCGAGGCGCCGGCAATTTCGTAGGAGCAGGCTATGAATTGGAAGAGCAACACCCACTCTATCCTCACGCAAGCGTAGGCTATCGGCGCCTCGCCTGAGGTGAAGATGTTGCAGAAAAATTCGCGATTGAGATAGACCGTGGTGTTCAGCAGCAGACACGCCACCACGCTCAGCGTCATGCAGCGGATGAATATGCGCTGACATTGGCGAAACTGTCCGGCTCCGTAGTTTTGGCTTATGAAGGCCGTGGCCGCAGAGCCGAATGAACTGATGAAGAAATAGGTGTAGAGCTCATAGTTGAGGGCGGCAGCCGAGCCGGCCATGGCGTCGGCGCCGAAGCTGTTGATGGCCGATTGGATGAATGTGTTGCTCAGCGAGAACACCACGCCTTGCAGTCCGGCAGGCACACCGATGCGCAAGATTTTGCTCATCTCAAATTCGCTGATGCGCAGTCCGGCGCGATCCACTCGGAGCGAACCTTGCTCGCGGCGCAGCAGCATCACCACGCCCAGGGCGCTCACCACGTTGGCCACGTCGGTGGCTATGGCCACTCCCTCCACGCCCATGCCGAAGACTATCACGAAAATCAGATTCAGCACCACGTTGACCAGTCCGCCCACCATCAGGCAATAGAACGGACGGCGTGTGTCGCCAATGCTGCGAAGCACAGCCGAGCCGAAGTTGTAGACCATCATAGCCGGGAAGCCCAGCGAATAGATGCGCAGATAGAGCATGGCGTTGTCTATCACGTCGGCGGGGGTGCCCATCCATTGCAAGATAGGTTTGGCCACGAGCAGGCCTATCACCATCAGCGCAATGCCGCTCACGGCGGCCATCACCATCGACGTGCCCACGGCACGCTTGGTGCCGCCTTCGTCGCCACGGCCGATGTAGTTGGAAATGACCACGTTAGCACCTACGGCGATGCCTATAAAGAGATTGATGATAAGACCTATCACGGGGCCGTTTACCCCCACGGCAGCCAGAGCGCTGCTGCCCACGTAGCGCCCCACCACGGCCACGTCGACCGAGTTGAACGACTGTTGCAGCACGCCGCTGGCTATCAGGGGTAATGCAAACAGCACCAAGCGCTTTGTGAGCTGCTTGGTGCCGAGCATATCGATTCTGTTGTCGTTGCTTTTAACAGCGTTTGTCGGCATTACCTTCGTAGAAATTGATATATGCTTTGTTGACTAATCTAACTCCGCCGGCCGTTGGATAGTCGCCGGAGAAATACCAATCGCCCGGATGGTTGGGCACTGCGCGATGCAGACCTTCGATGGTTTGATAGATAATCTCCACATCGGCCTTCACTTCCTCGGGGGTGAGCATTTCGGCAATTTTGGCTGAAATTTCTTCGTCGGTGAATGGCGCATAGATTGCTTTCACGTGGTTGGCGGCGGTGGGCTCATTCAGGCAGCGTTGATACGTGTCGTCGAGCACCTGCTGCATCCCCCTTTCGCGCAGCAGCTCCACTGCGGCACGGAAGGCGATGAATTCGCCCATGCGGCTCATGTCGATGCCATAGTAGTCGGGGTAGCGCACTTGCGGCGAGGAGCTCACAATCACAATCTTGCGCGGATGCAGACGATAGAGCATCTTGATGATCGACTGGCGCAGAGTGGTGCCGCGCACAATGGAGTCGTCGATCACCACCAGCGAGTCTTGGTGATTCTGAATGATGCCGTAGGTCACGTCGTAGACGTGGGCGGCGAGTTCGTTGCGGCTTTCGCCTTCGGCAATGAAGGTGCGCAACTTGATGTCTTTCAGCGCCACCTTCTCCACTCGCAGCTCTTTGCTCATCACCTTGCCGAGCGTTTCTGCCGTGAGTTCGCCTTGCTGCTGCAGACGCAAGATTTCGTCGCATTTGTCCTTCTCCAAGGCCTCGCGCATGCCTTCACACATGCCCAGGAAGGCCACTTCGGCCGTGTTGGGGATGAAGGAAAACACGCTGTTGTCGAAGTCGTGGCCCAGGCTCTGCATGATGCGCGGAGCCAGCTGACGGCCCAGAGCCTTGCGCTCCAGATAGATGTCGGCATCGGAGCCGCGGCTGAAGTAGATGCGCTCAAACGAGCATTTGGCATTGGCTTTGGGCTCGATGATTTGCTGCACTTCCGCGCGGCCGGTTTTGCCCACGATGATGGCTTGACCGGGCTGCAGCTCGTTGACCTGACAGCGGCGCACGTTCAGCGCCGTTTGAATCACGGGGCGTTCGGAGGCCACCACCACCACTTCGTCGTCCATGTAATAGAACGCGGGGCGGATGCCGGAGGCGTCGCGCACGGCAAACATGTCGCCGGAGCCGGTGATGCCGCAAATCACGAAGCCGCCGTCCCATGTGGGTGCAGCGTCGCGGAGCACCTGCGGGATGTCCAACTGATTTTCGATGGCTTGGCTCAGCTCGGGGTCGCGCAGCGAGTCACGCAGTTGGCGATAGATGCGGTGGTTCTCCTTGTCGAGGGCATAGCCAAGCTGTTCGAGCAGCAACACGGTGTCGCCCGAAAAGCGAGGATGCTGGCCGGTGGCCACGATGGATTGGAAAATCTCGTCGACGTTGGTGAGGTTGAAGTTGCCACACAGCAGCAGGTTGCGCGAGCGCCAGTTGTTGCGACGCAAAAACGGGTGAACGTAGCTCAATCCGCTTTTGCCGGTGGTGGAATAGCGCAAGTGACCCATGTAGATTTCGCCTATGAAGGGCGCATCTGCCTCCACTTCGGAGTTGGAGTGGTGGCCGGTGTCATACTTGTCTATGGAAGTGCGAATGGTGTCGAATATTTCGGAGATGGCGCCGGAGCCGAGTGCGCGTTCGCGAAACACGTACTCATTGCCGGGATGGGCGTGCATTTTCACCACGCCCACACCGGCTCCCTCCTGCCCACGGTTGTGTTGTTTCTCCATGAGCAGGTAGAGCTTGTTGAGGGCCCATTGATAGGTGCCATATTTTTCGCGGTAGTAGCTGAGAGGTTTGAGCAACCTCACCATGGCCACTCCGCATTCATGTTTCAGAGGTTCCATTAACGAATAAACAAAAGTTCGCGATATTTGGGCAGAGGCCACATTTCGTCGTCGACGTGGAGCTCCAGTTCGTCGATGCTCTCGCGGATTTTCTCCATGTAGGGCAACACATTGTCGTGGTAGGCAATGGCCTTTTGGCGCTCGCATTCGATGTGGTTTGCTTGCTTGCGGGCTTCAATCATGGCAGCCACGTTGGCGCGGATGTCGCTGATGTGGATGCTGATTTGCTTAATCTCTTCGCGGTCTTGAGCGGCGATGACGTTGTTTTCTTCGCCGGGGAAGATGGTGGTGACTTTGTAGACGTTGTCGAGCAGGATGTTCTGATAGCGCGTGGCCACGGGGATGATGTGGTTCAGGGCCAGATCGCCGAGCACACGGGCTTCGATTTGAATCTTTTTGGTGTACATCTCCCACTTCACCTCGTTGCGAGCTTCGAGTTCCACGGGGGTGAACACGCCCACTGATCCAAACATCTCCACGCTCTCCTTGCTCAGGTAGGAGTCGAAGATTTTCGGAGCTGAGGTTTCGCAGTCGAGGCCGCGGCGAGCGGCTTCTTCTTTCCACTCATCGCTGTAGCCGTTGCCGTCGAAGCATATGGCTTTGTGGCGCTCGATCAGCACCTTCACTTCGTCGAGGATGGCGCGCTGCAGCGGAGTGCCGGCAGCCACGCGGCTGTCTACGTTGGCGCTGAATTCCTTCAGCTGTGCGGCCATGGCGCTGTTGAGGGCAATCAGGGCTGATGCGCAGTTGGCGCTGGAGCCCACGGCGCGGAATTCAAAGCGGTTGCCGGTGAAGGCGAATGGGCTGGTGCGGTTGCGGTCGGTGGCATCAAGCATGATTTCGGGAATCTGGGTGATGTTCAGACGCATACCCTCCTTGGCCGAGAGGTTGATGAGGTCGTCGGCGCTCATGTCGGCAAGGCTTGAAAGCACGTTGCTCAGCTGCGAGCCCATGAAGATGGAGATGATGGCTGGCGGTGCCTCGTTGGCGCCCAGGCGGTGAGCGTTGGTGGCAGACATAATCGACGCCTTAATCAGCCCGTTGTGGTTATGCACGGCAGCCATAACGTTTGCCACAAAGGTGAGGAACTGCA
>CAZJWM010000030.1:0-20220 GCA_964549975.1 uncultured Bacteroides sp.
GAATAGACAGACAAAAAATTTTGAAAAATAATTGCGAAAACATTTGGTCAGTTAATTCGGGGAACATGTTGATGTGGTCGGTGATAATCATCACGTCGCCCACCTTGAAGTTTTTGTTCATGCCGCCGGAAGCGTTGCTCACGTAGAGAGTCTCCACGCCCAGAGCCTTGAAGACGCGCACGGGGAAGGTGACTTGCTTCATGTCGTAGCCTTCATAGTAGTGGAAACGGCCCTGCATGGCAATGACGCGCTTGCCGTGGATGGTGCCGAAAATCAAGTTGCCGCTATGGCCTTCGACAGTCGACACGGGGAAATTGGGGATTTCGGCGTAGGGGATGACCTGTTTGTCGTCAATGACATCTACGAGGCCACCGAGACCGGAGCCGAGGATGATTGCAACCTTGGGCATTTCGCCGCTGACCTGCTGGCGCAAATAGTCGGCGGTTTGCTTGATTTTTTCTAACATGTTAATTCCTTTCTATGAAAAATTAGAGTTACTTTAGTTTCTTTTCAGCTTGAGAGAGCAGAGAGATGACGGTGCTGTCGAAGTCGCTGTTCGACGACGTGGGGTTCTCAAGCTTGCCGGTGCGGATAAATTCCACCTGTATGGGCAGATAGAAAAGGCGTCGACGCAGGCCAGGGCGCATGTTTTTGAAGCCGCGCAGGCGCATGGCGTCTTTTTCGGTGGTCACCACTATGGTTGACGCAGGATTTTTGGCAGACTTGATCTTCTCCACAAGGCGAACAATGTCGTCGCGCACAAAGTTGTGGTGATCGCGAAATATCAGGGTTTTGACGTTGACGCCGCTCTGCTTGATGTGGCGCACAAACGGTCGCGGGTTGGCCACTCCGGCCAGAGCCACGACGGTGTCGTCGGGTCCCAGCGCCGACAGATTGGGCACGGGTTGATCGGGGTCGTCGTCAAACACGGGGTGCAGCGGGCCGTAGCTATATTGCGTGAAATACAGTTTCTGATAGGCCAGGAGCTTGAGGTCGCGAGCCATCAGCGAATAGTCCAACGGCTGGAGCGTGTCGGGGCACTTGGTCACCACCACAATGTCGGCACGCTGCAGCGCCTCGGGGCTTTCGCGCAGGCGTCCGGCGGGCATGAGCCTATCCTTGAACACTGGGCGAGCATATTCGGTGAGCACAATCGAGAGCGACGGCTGCACGTAGCGATGCTGGAAGGCGTCGTCGAGGATTATGAGGTTGAGGTTGGGGTCAACGCGGCGCATCTCCTCGATGCCTTTGCAGCGATCTTCGCACACGGCCACCATCACGTCGCGACCATATTTGCGATAGATTTGATAGGGTTCGTCGCCAATTTCGCGAGCCGCCGTCTTGCTCGTGGCCAGCACAAAGCCTTTGGTGGCGCGGTTGTAGCCGCGCGACAACACTCCGATGTTATAGCGATAGCGCAAGCGCTCCACCAGATACTCCGTGTGGGGCGTCTTGCCCGTGCCGCCCACTGCGATGTTGCCCACCACCAGCACCGGTATGTCAAACCGACGCTGACTGAGCAGACCGCAGTCAAACATTTTGTTGCGCGCGCCCGTCACCAGGCCGTAGATCGCGGAGAGCGGTCTAAGCACCAGGGCATTGAGCAGCGGATTCACTTTCTTGGCCATGCGTTGTTCCGTAGATAGATTGGTTAATCGTTTGCGTCAAGTATTTGTATGTCTGACGTTTGCTTATAAGGTTATCTTCACCGTCTCCATTCGGCATTGAATGCGAGGGGCGTTTTTGATGCGATTGATTTGCGTGTAGAGTTCCCAAGTGTCGGCGTCGACGGCGGTGCTTGAGCTGACGGCTTTCATGTCGATGTCGCTCGATTGCAGCAGCTGTTCCCACCATTTGAGATTGGTTTCGGGATATTGACACACTTGGTAGTCGTCCAAGCCGAGGTCCTTAGCCATGGCCAGGATGGTGGTGCGCAGCGAGCCGAGACTATCCACGAGGTGGAGCCCCAGAGCTTGGCGGCCCGACCAAACGCGGCCTTCGGCAATGGCTTTGATGGAGTCGACGGGCATATGGCGACCGACGGCACAGCGCGAGGTGAAGAGTTCGTAGCCGCGGGCCACGTTGGCTTGCAATTTCTCAGCCTGTTCGGCGGTCATGGGTGTGAAAATCGAGGGGAAACCGGCGTTGCGATTGGTGGCAACGCTTTCGGTAGTGACGCCCAGATGTTTATCAAGCAGTCCGCTCAGGTCGGGAATCATGCCGAAGATGCCTATGGAGCCGGTGAGCGTGGTGGGCTGAGCAAAAATCTTGTCGGCACCACAACTAATATAATAGCCACCCGAAGCGGCATAGTCGCCCATCGACACGTAGACGGGCAGTCCGGTTTTCTTCTTGAATTGCTGCAGAGCGTTCCAAATCTGCTCGGAGGCAAAGGCGCTGCCGCCGGGGGAGTTGACGCGCATCACCAGGCCGCGCAGGTCGTCGTCTTCAGCGTTTTCCATCAGGTCGAAAATCTGGTCAACCATGTCGTCGCCAACTATGCCGTTGCCCGACGATTCGGTGATTTCGCCGCAAGCGTAGAGCACGGCAATGCGCGGAGTGTCTTTTTTCGATGAGGCAAACATCATCTTGGCGTTTGGCGCTTCGCCCACGCTGACGTATTCGTCGACGCTGAGCATATTCACGTCTTCAAATTTCTGTTTGCCGGCCAATTCGGCCACACGCTGCTCGGCCTCAAAGCGATAGCCGAGTTTGTTGACGAGCTTGGCGGCGAGGATGCTGTCGGCAGGTGCCAATTCCACCATGTCGTCGGCCAGAGCATTGAGTCGGGCCTTGCTGATGCCGCGCGAGCGGGCCATCTCCGAGGCGATGTCGCCCCAGATGGAGCCGAGATACTCCTCTTGTTGGAGTCGGCTGGCGGGACTCATCTGTTTTAGAATATAGGGTTCGACGGCACTCTTATATGTGCCCACCTTCACCACCTGCATCTTCACGCCCAGTTTCTCGAAGAGTCCGGTGTATAACATGGTGGTGGCGTTCAGGCCGTGCACGTCAACGGAGCCGATGGGGTTGACCCAAATTTCGGATGCGGGACTGATGGTATAGTAGTCGGCTTGCGAATAGCTGTCGGAATAGGCCAAAATCCACTTCTTCTTTGAGCGGAAATAGCTCAGGGCTTCGCGGATGTCGCTCAGAGTGGCCACGCCGGCCATCACGCCGTCGCAGTCGGCATAGATGCCGTCAACGCGAGGGTCGTCGGCGGCCGTGTAGATGGCGTCGACCACGTCGGCCAACACTTGTGTGGAGGAGATTTCACGGTTCATCACCATGTCGGAAAACTCCATGTGCTCGGGCTGTTCGGCAATGGAGCCGCTCAGGTCGAGGCAGAGCACCGTACCGGACTTCACCGACGGGCCTGACTTTGCCGAGGAGAGCAACGAGGAGAAGCCGCCGGCCAGCGAAAAGATGGTGTAGATCACCAGGAAGCCAAACAGTGCAATCGACAACCACACAGCGGCCATCGAAGCAAAAAAGCTAATGAAGAATTTCTTTATCATAAGGTTATAATGACATTATCTGCTGACGCACTGCCGAGGCAGTGGGTGCCACTCGTCGCACGACACCTGTGCGGTTGGTTTGCAATTGTGCCTGAGCCTCGTGGGGCTTGCGGGCCTGAGGACGCTCGGCCACGTGGGGCGTGCCGCAACGCAGGCCCAAGCGTTTTGCTATCTCTATGGCGTCGACAATCTGCTGCGACTCCACGGTGAAATCGCCTTGCGGAGCGTCGGGCACCACGGTGAAGCCGTAGGTGACGGTGGCCACCCTCACGGCCTCGGCCGCCGGGCAACGGAGTGAACAGAGTTCCACGGAGCCACGCAGCTCGTCGGCAATGCGGAAGCAATCGGCCGCAGAGCCTTGCACTTCCAGCACGTCGTCGGCACGCCGCGCCGACGAGTGTTTTGCCACGAGCACCACCACGTCGACGCCTCTGCGGCGCAATTCATCCACGAGCACTTCGTCGGCCGGAGAGGTCACGCACACCAACACTCGGCCCTGAGGGCGGCAGTCGGCGGTGAGTTGCGCCACGAAGGCCGCATCTGCTTGTGGCGAAAATGGATGAGAATCGAGCAGCGACTTGTCGATGGTGGTTTTCAGTCGACCGGAGTCAATCTGGTCGCCCAGCAATGTGTTGAGCACCACAAACGACATGTCGCGAAACGACATATCAACGGCATTGCGGAAAAAGGCCGCCGGAATCGGTCTGACGCTCTCCACATCAATGGTTGAATGAATGTCTAATGCTTTCAACATGGTTGCTGTCTCCTTGGTAAGATATCTGTTTATGAATGGAATATATGGTTGTGCACCAGATTCAGTGCTTCGCCGGTGCGCTCTTCGGCAATGATGCAGGCCACGGTGGTTTCGGCCGAAGCCTGACGAGCCGAGGCCAAAAGCGGCACCCCGGCTTCGATGAGCACTCCGGAGATGTCGGCGGCAAGTGCATCGGCCTGCTTGAGGCGGAGGCCCACCACGGCCAGAGTGGCCAAGTCGGACTTGACGTCGATGCCGGCAATGCGGCCGTCGGTGAGCTCTTCGGCAAATTCGTCGGAGAGCGCTGCAACTGCGCGCTTGGCATCAGCCTGACGCACACCCAACGACCCGGCCGATGAGGCGAGAATCACGCTCACTCCGGCGCGGCTCAGTGCGTTGAGCACACGCTGCGCATCTGGTTGCACGCCTCGTTGGGCGGCTCGCAGGGTCACCAGAGCGGTGCCCTTCAGAGCGGTGACGCCGCTAAAGCGGGGCGCCCCTTCGCCGCCGACGTGGCTGTCGCTGATGAGGGTGCCGGGTGCGGCGGGGTTGAAGGTGTTTTTAATCACAATGGGGATATTGTGATTAAAAACCGGGTAAATCGTTGGCGGATAGACCACTTTGGCACCGAAATTGCAAAGCTCCATAGCTTCGACGAAGCTCAGAGAATCAATCACGCGGGCCGACTTCACCACGCGCGGATCGGCGGTCATGAAGCCGTCTACGTCGGTCCAGATTTCCAGAATATCTGCGCCGAGTTCGGCGGCAATAATGGCGGCGGTGTAGTCGCTGCCGCCGCGACCGAGGTTGGTGTTAGTCCCGGCACCGTCGGTGGCGATAAATCCGGGAACCACGGTGACGCGGGCCTCGGAGCCGGCAAAGTGCTCGGCCACAAGCTGCGACGTGGCGGCGGCATCAAGCACGTGCGAACCGTAGTGGTTGACCGTGCGGATAAAGTCTCGCGAGTCTTTGAGCTCGGAGCCTTCAATCATGGCGCTGACCACCACACTCGACATGCGTTCGCCGTAGCTCACAATCAAGTCCAAGCTACGCGGCGTGGCCTCGCCCAACAGGGCTATCGCCTGATAGAGCGTGGAGAGCTGGCGAAGCAGCTCCGTCACTTTCGCTGCAACTTCGGCGCGGCAGCTCTGAGGCACCACCCCTTCAATCACAGCATCGTGGCGCGCCACAATCTCCTGCATGCGCTGCGAGAATGTGGCATCGCCCGATGAAGCACGACGAGCAGTGTCGAGCAGCATATCGGTGACACCACCGAGCGCCGACACCACCACAACGCACTTATCAGTCTGATTCTCAACTATAGACTTCACGTTGCGCAGGCTCTCTACTGTGCCCACCGACGTGCCGCCAAATTTGAGTACCTTCATTTCCTATATATCGGGTTGTATTGAGGTTTCTATTTTATGATTGTTTACGTTTGCAAATATAACCATTTTCTACGAATTTCCCTACCTTTTGCCCAATATTTTCCAAAAAATAACAATTTTCTACAAACTCTCCGCCCACGCCATCAGCTTGGCCGGCTGCATCAGGGCAGGTGCAGCGCCATCGCGAGCGATGCTATATGCGCCCGGAGTGTCGGCCCACCGAATCAGATATTTGCTGCCGCCATGTTCAAACTCAAGGGCATGAACATAGTCGCCTTTGGAGTCGTAGAATTTCGATCCGGGCAGGAGTCCGCCGAGATAGAGCAAAATCGGGTCAAAGCAATGACTCTCAGACGTTTTTCGCTGAGCTATAATCACGTGACCATGCTGAAGGTAGATGCGCTTGTTCCACGCCTCATCCCATATCTCCGGGTTTTGAATGAATGGCCTGATCCAAGCCGGCGCAACAAGCGTTTTGTCGGCAATGAAAGCGGCAATAAACGCCGGTGCATCTTTACCGTTATATTCGCCTATCCAAATATCTATCAACGTTTTGAGATTTATGCCGTAGGCTTCGTCAGACTTGTCGCGCAGATGGCGTTTGAAACTGTTGTCACGATCTTTGTTCGGCAGATATAGGCGATTGTTATCCGTCCAGCAGTCGGGACGGGCCAACACGATAGCGGTGTAAACAGCTCGGCCATCGCGAGTTGCGAGATACGCCAAGAGTTGCGTCAACCGCGCGGTGTAGACGGCAAACTTGCCGACATCGCCGGCGGCCCAGCCGAGCAGGCAGCGCACCTGTCCCCAAAGGTATGGATCGGCCTCGGCGGTGTCAATCACCTCCGACCAATTTTCGTCATCCAAGAGCAAAGCGGCCTTCTGTCGTTCCTCGGCAAGCGACTGGTTGTCAAGGCGATTATAAGTCTTGTTCAATTGACGGAAGAACTGCCTGACCACGGTGGCATCGGCAGCTATATCGAGCGTATTCGCCTCAACAAAATCGGCAAAGTCGTCGGCAATTTCACGCAAACTGCGCGCGGCTTCAACGGCGTAGCGGAGTTTGTCGATACGCTGATTGTTGTTGTCGTTTAGCAGCACGTTGCGCATCGACCGCACCCAACATTCCAAATTCGTGAGCCACACTGTCGACGACGTTTGCGGCTGAAAACGCCTCAAGTAGAGCAACATGGCGTAGAATATCAATTCGGCATCGTTGGCCACGGTCTTGCCCAGAAAGGTGTCTAACAGCGTTGCATCGTCGGCGTTTACATGGCTGAGGTGGGGCAGCAGCGACGAAATCTCTCGGCCCTTGCTAATCAGCAGGTTCACGTCGTCGATGAGTCGGCGGAAATCTATCCGCGGCTGCGATGCCGGAATCACGTGCGTGTCGTCCTTGCGCAGGTCGGTAAGGCTCTCGGCGTAGACGTAGAGCAGGTTGTCCAAGTCGGCCTCATCGATGGCATAAGCCGCGCGAAGCAACGATTCATTAATATTGTCGTTTTCAAATAGTTGCAGAGCTATCAGGCGCAACAACAGTTTCTTGAGCTGCAACTCGGCCATCTTTGGCTGTTGGGGATATTTGTGCCAAAAGAGGTCAATCCAGTCGCCATCCACCAGTAGGCGCCAATCGGCCTCATCGGTGGCGGAAGCGAGTGACCCACCCCGCTCATCGTGCTCAGCTTGTTGCAGCTGAAGTTCTTCCTCAAGTGTTGACTTCAATTTGTCGAAGTCGGAGAGCTGTTTGCCGCGAGCGTTCATCTTGACAAACAGCTCATTTGAGAGACCAAAGTCGCCGAGGTTCAGCAGATTAAACGTGATGTGATTGAGATTGCCGCGAAACTCATCGAGGTCGCCGCTCCAATCCTCGCCCATTTCGCCGTTGATGGCGTCGAGCATGACGAGCATCGAGAGAATCGTGGGGTCGTAGCGCCACTCCCTCTTAAACCAATCGCGCTCGCGAATCACCCGGCTAAGCGTCTTTGCCTTTTCTGCAGCCTCGGCCACCAGAGCCGGGGCATGGTGGTGCACCAATTCGTCGCAAAACTCATTGGAGGTGGCGCGCGTTTCGTAGGTGAACACCGAGTGGCGGCCGTCGGCGCTGCGCAGATAGTCCACATCCATCATCCAATGGAGCAGGAAAAGGGTGGTGAGTCGCTGCTGACCATCGAGCGGTTCGAAGGCGTCGCGCACTTGGCTGCCATAGACAAAGTCGAGTTCAATGGTCTGACGTTTACCTTTGACCACAAGCATCAGCGAGCGGACAAAGGCCTTGCGAATCTCCGCCACTCGGGGGTCTTGGCGTCCTTGGGCATAGTCGCGTTGAATCTTGGGAATGCGCACGCGGCCCTCGCGTTGAAGCAGGTCGCGGAAACTGTATTTCTTCAGGGTGTCGGTCATATTGTCGGGTCTCCTCTTTTTTGGTGATTACGGAATCAAAAATATCGTCTACAGCATCGTGGATGGCGCACAGATAGCATTGGCGGTCGGCCATGCTCCAGCGCATGGCGTCGAGATGCGAGGCGCAGGCATTGCTGTTGGTGAAATATTTCAGGAAAAGATTGCGGGTGCAGAGCGGGATGAAGCGAGTGCCCTCGCGGTCATATTTCAAAATCAGATAGCGCTTATATGCAAAAGGCGCGTCCTTATACTCGCGATTGGTGGCGCTGTCGAGCAGCGTCAGATTGCTGATGAAATCTTTCTTTTTGGCGGCGAGGTTCACTTCGTCCTCATTCTCGTCGGCCTCACGGGCATAAAATCGGTTTATCCGGGTGTAGAACTCCAGATACTTGTCGCGATCCACTCTGCTGCGTTCGGAGAAGTCGTCAATCAGTCGCTGACATTCCTCGGCATGGCTGCGCGCCGCCTCGGTGTTTTCCTTCTCGAGGATAAATTTCACCTGCTTGAGCCAACGCATACGGTCGGCAAACTCCTGCAAGGTGGCCTCATTTTGCGAGTCGACATGCTCCACGTCCCAGTGTCCGGTCTTAAAGCGGTGGAAGTCGAAGCGGATGTTATTGCCGCGCCGGCATGACTCCACGTTGAAGAGCAGCAACAGGCGCGCCACGTATTCCTGGCGATATTCCAAGTCGTCGATGTCATCTTTTTGCAAGAATTTGTTGTCGGAGCGGAAGCGCTCCATCATCTTGCGGCGGAGGGCTTGGCAGGTGTCGTCGATAGTCCACTCGTGGGTGGGCTCGTCGATGCGACGCTGCGCCTTGGCTTCCTCCAGGGAGTTGAACACTTGCAGAGGCGTGAAACCGACGGCCACGAGATAGCCCACATAGTGATAATAGAGGTTATCCTCATACCAGGCCACAAGGCGGTCGAACGTGCGGCGCACGTGCCGCCAAGCGTCTTCCATCGTCTGAATACCGGTGGCCCAATCGGCCTCGAATGTCGCCTCCGAGCTGCCGCGCCGCCGCTCGCGGCAAAAGTCAAACAGATGCTGAAATTGGCGATAGGAGTAGTCGGCATCGGCGTCATCCGGTCGGCGCGTCACAAAGTCGAAGAGCACGTCGATGCGCGTCTGAGTGCCGCGCTTGTCGTCGCTGATGAAATACCAAAAGCGGTTGTCTTGAAATCGGCGTTCCATCTCGTTCCACTGCATCGACAACTGTTCGGCGGGAAGCTTGTCGCCTTCCGCAGCGCGAATATCGTAGTCCATGATGAAGAGGGCCTTGATGAGTTCGGCGGCAGTGAGCGCAATCTTCCCTTTGTTCAAGCGGTTGAAGATGTTGATGCTCACAAGGTCGCGACTCTCCGGGTCGATGGCATACCAGATGATTTTCACCTGACGCGGCTGATCGTAGAGCAACGTGGCCTTGAAATTGTCGAGATTCTGTCTGAACTTCTGCTTAAACCAGTCGTCGATCACTCCTTTCGCCTTGGCCAGATAGTAGCTGTCGAGATTATCTGACGGATCCGGATTGTCGAAGTTGAGTTGCGGACGACTGAGGTAGACAATGTCGTAAAACTGTCCCTCAAAGGACTCGCGCTCCTCCTCGCCCAAGCGCTTCATCAGACGCTTAAGGATAAGAAGCATGGTGGTGAGGCGCTGCTGGCCGTCGAGCACCTCCCACGCGTCGCGGCCCTGATAGGTGGTGGCTTTCACCACAATCGGCTGCAGATAGTAGGCGGGGCCGGCAGCCGAGTCGTCGGCAAACTGCCTGATGTCGTCCAAAAGGTCGGTGACTTGTTTCTCTTCCCAGCGATAGCCACGCTGAAACGAGGGAATCACAAAGTGGTGATTCCCGTCGAGAAGTGCCGCTATGGGCATCGGAGCGAAGTCGCTTTGGTTGTTTGGTTGGTGCATGGTATGGATGTTTGTATGGGTGTTTGTATGGGTGGAAAAGAGCAATCGCTTGCAAACGGGTGGTTCACAAGCGATTGCAATACCATTACGGTGGAGTTGGAGGGATTTGAACCCTCGTCCAAACGTGGAACTAATGAGCTTTCTACATGCTTAGTCGCGAATTGGTTTTCGTGCGTCGGCAGGCCCGTGACCGCCAACCGCCGCCTTAGCTCCTAAAGTTTCGGAAATCGCGCGGAGCACTTGACTTCCTATACCCGATTTAACTACACCGCCTGGTCGAGGATCCTCGGGTCGCCGGCTCTCGGGCGATGTCTCGTCTGCGTAACTATTACGCGGATAAAGCTGATCTACTATACTTCAATCAAGCAGCGAGAGCGAAGTTGTTTTCGCCATTTGAATTTTTGATGTACCTGATTAAAGAGCGCACCATCATAGCTCTGCATGCTTACACACCACCTCTACACGCTGTCAAAACCGGTCAACCCCGTGTGTGGTTGGATGTAATCCGTGGGCAAAGGTACGACATTTTTTGACGTCTGTCAAGTGTTTGCGCCACTTTTTTTTATTTTTTCTCGAGGGCAATGGCTGCAAATGTGGCCAATCCGAGCACAATGGAGAGCAGAGTGGTGAAGCCGAGGTTGATGGTGGCAAAGGCCAACGATTGCTCTTGGGCTATGCCGTAGACTCCGGTCAGGGAGATGATGATGGCCCACTGCCAGGGGCCGATGCCGCCGTTGGAGGGGATGGCCATGGCCAGCGATCCGAAGACAAAGGTGACCAATACGGCCACAGCCCCCACTGCCGACGTGGGCGGGAAAGCCTGCATGAAGAGCCACATGCTGCTGAAATATGAGAGCCAGATGGCGGCGGTGAGGAGCAGCCACACCAGCGGGCGCTTCATCTTGAAGATGGAGGCAAAGCCACGCATGGCGCCAATCACGGCCTCGCGCACTCGCGCAATGAATTTGTTGTTTTTGCCATAGATGAGCAGCAGCGCAAAGAGCACGACGAGGATAACCGCTCCGGCCACTACCCAACCGAGATTGATGGGCAAACTGGCCTGGGCCATGAAGTGCTGCATAGCCCCGGCTGCGAGGCAAAGGGTCAGCAGGGTGAGCAGCAACACGGAGAGGGTGTCGGCCAGACGGTCAGCCACCATGGAACCGAACACGGCCGAAAACTGCGCATCCTGGCGTTTGGCCACGTAGGCGCAGCGCCACACTTCGCCCAGACGAGGGAAGACGATGTTGACGGCATAGGTGCCGAATATGGCGCAGAGCATGGCGCGCATGGGCGGATTCACGCCGATGGCTCGCAACTGCATGCGCCAGCGCGCGGCGCGAAACACCTGCGCCAAGACGTTGCACAGCAGGGCCGACACAATCAGCGCGAAGTCGCAACGATGGAGCGCGTCGGTAATCACTGCAAAGTCAACCCCCGAATATAAAACAATACATAACCCCACGGAAATGACCAATGGGATTATGTATTTGATTAGTGATTTATAGGATTTATTCGTCGGAAACATCTACAGTGGTGGCAACGATTTTGAGCTTGTTGTCGCGGATGAAGTTCACGATGTTGTCGCGATGAGCCGAGGGGGTCACGTCGGCTTCGATGCGCTTCAGTGCATTGAACACCGAGGTGTTGCTCTGGTAGACGTGACGATAGGCCTTGGCAATCTCGTCTATTTCGTCGTCGTTGAATCCGTGTTTCTTCATCACCCACGCGTTCACGCCAAAGAATTGGCAGGGGTTGTGAGCAATAATCACGTAAGGTGGCACATTGGAACCGATGCGGCAGCCGCCTTTCACCACTGCCCATTGACCCACACGGCAGCCTTCGTGAACGATGGCCAGCGATGAGAGAATGGAGCACGTGTCGATGACCACGTCGCCGGCCACTGTGGCACCGTTGCCGATCACCACCTTGTCGGCCACCTGAGTGTCGTGGCCAATGTGAGACTCAGCCATGATGAAGGAGTCGGAGCCGATGCGGGTGCCGCGTTCGGGGTCGATGCCGCGATTGATGATCACATGTTCGCGAATCACGTTGTTGTCGCCAATGAAGCAACGTGTTTTTTCGCCTTTCCAACGAAAGTCTTGGGGGTCGGCACCGAGGATGGCTCCTTGATAGACCTTGTTGTTCTTGCCGAGAGTGGTGCCTGCCATGATGCTCACGTAAGGCATAATCACGGTGTTGTCGCCGATTTCCACGTCGGCGTCGATGAAGGCGAAAGGATAGACTGTGACGTTGGCACCCAATTTGGCGGAGGGGTCAACGTGTGCGAGAGGGCTAATCATACGAGTTTTCTTGGTTAGATGTGATAGAGTGAAATGAGTGATTATAAGTGTGGGTCATTATCGACCTCCACCAAGTGATTGGTAGAGGTTGATAATGGCTTGTGTGCGGCTGAGTCCGCATGAGATATATCCCATCTGGGCCGACAGCAGACTTTGCTGAGCGGTGAGCACCTCAAGGTAGGTGGTGGAATATGTGGCGGCGGAGTTGGCAAACAGGGTCTCGGTGACGTCGACGGCGCGGCTCATATATTGGACCTGGGTGTCGAGCAGCGAGCGCTTGGCTGTGCAGTTGTTGTAGGCGGTCAGTGCGTCGCTCACTTCGGCCGATGCGCTCAGAATGGAGTATTCGAAGCTGTTCATGGCCTGCTGCTGCTGAGCCTTGGTGGCCTTCAGGCGGGCAATGTTTTGACCGCGAGAGAAGAGCGGAGCGGTGAGCGAACCGGCGATGTTGGCAAACCAGTCGCCGGGGTTCTTGATGATTGTGCCAAAGGAGTTGGTGAAGCCGCCGGTGGCGGTGATGGTCAGCGAGGGATAGAATGCAGCGCGAGCCGAGTTGGTGGCGTAGTAGGCCACGGCCACGGCGCGTTCTTTAGCGCGGATGTCGGGGCGCTGAGCCAGAGCCGACATGGGCACACCGTTCTGCAGTGAGCAGGGCAATTCCAGCGAGCGACCGGCTGCGATTTCCCAGTTCTGCGGCATGACGTTAAGCAGCAGCGACAGGGTGGAGTTGAGCTGGTCGATGGAGGTTTCGATGTCGGTGATGGAAGCGAGGATGCTGTAGTATTGAGCTTCGCTCTGAACCACGGCGGCCTCGGTGGTGCTGCCGGCTTCCTTCATATCCTTCATGATTTGAACGGACTTTTCCCACTTTTCGGCGGTTTCGCGCTGGAGATAGAGCTGAGCGCGAGCCGAGGAGATGGCGTAGTAGCAGTTGGCCACGGCACCGATGATTTGCGAACGCACGGCCTGCTCGTAGTCTTTGGTTTGCTCGAGGGTGGCTTCGGCGCTGCGTTTGGTGTTGAGAATCTTGCCGAAGACGTCGATTTCCCAGCTAACCGACAGGGGAATCTGATAGGTCCAGGTGAGCGACGACCATGCCACGGAGCTGCCGGCACCGTTGGGCGACAACACCACTGAAGGCAAGTAGCTCAGACGGGCGCCGAGCAGGTTGGCGTGAGCCACGTCGACGTTGAGTTTGGCGTTGGCCAGGTCTACGTTGTTTTCAAGAGCCTGCTGAATCATGTCTTGCAGCATGGGGTCGGTGAACACCTGCTGCCAGGGGAGATTGCCCAGGGCAGAGGAGTCGACCTCGGCTTGGGCGGCCTGAGCATATTCTTGAGCCAGGGCGCTGTCGTCGGGGAGTGAGAACTTTTTATAGATGTGACAGCTGCTGAGGGTGGTGCTCGCAAGGAGCGCCACCGTAGCTGCGGTCAGTTTTGACTTCATATTCATTGTTGGTCAAAGGATTTTAGTGTGAATATTGCTCGATTTCGGCACCGATGCCGGCGTTGTCGGTATCTTTCCACTTCAGGGGCGAAACCTTTTCTTGAATCTTCTGGAAGATCACAAACAGGGCGGGCACGAAGATGAGCTGCAGAATCATGCCGATGAGCATACCGCCGATGGAGCCAGTGCCGAGGGCACGGTTGCCGTTGGCGCCTACGCCGTGGGCAAACATCAGAGGCAGCAGACCCACAATCAGGGCGATTGAAGTCATCAAGATAGGACGCAGACGGGCGCAAGCGCCTTGGATGGCGGCATTGATGATGCTCATGCCGGTGCGGCGGCGTTCGAGCGCAAACTCAACGATGAGGATGGCGTTCTTGGCCAACAGACCGATAAGCATGATCAACGCAATCTGGAAGTAGATGCTGTTGGCAATGTCGAAGATCAGAGCGAAGACGAAGGAGCCCATCAGACCGAAGGGGATGGAGAGGATAACGGCAAACGGGATGATGTAGCTTTCATACTGGGCAGAGAGCAGCAGGTAGACAAACAGCAAGCAGAGGCCGAAGATGAGGGCGGTGGCGTTGGAGCCTTGTTGTGCCTGCTGACGGCTCAAGCCGGAGTATTCGTAGCTGTAGCCCTGGGGCAGGGTCTCGGCGGCCACGCGCTCAATGGCGGCCATGGCCTGACCGGAGGAGTAGCCGTCGGCGGGTTGACCGGTGACGGAAATAGACTGGAACATGTTGAAGCGGTTGAGCACGTCGGGGGCGTAGATGCGCTCCAGGGTGACGTAGTTGCTCAGCGAAGCCATGGAGCCGGAACCGGTGCGCACCTTAATCAGGTCGAGGGTTTCGGGGCTTACGCGATCTTCGGGAGCAGCTTGCACCATCACACGGTAGATCTTACCAAAGCGGTTGAAGTTGCTCACATACATTGAACCGTAGTAGCCTTGCATGGCCGAGAGGATGGTGCTCGTGGAGAGACCGGCCTGCTTGGCCTTTGCGGCGTCGATGTCGATGCGATATTGCGGGAAGGTGGGGTTGAAGGTGGTGTAGGCCATCGCAATTTCGGGCTGCTGGTTGAGGGCGCCGAGGAATTGCTGAACCACACCGAAGAAGTCGTTGATGTCGCCACCTGTGCGGTCTTGCATCTTCACCTCAAAACCACCCACGGCCGAGAAGCCGGTGATCATAGGCGGAGCGAAGGCAATCACACGACCGTCTTTCACCAATTGGGCACTGCGACCGTAGATTTGACCGAGGATGGCGTCGGAGCTTTGCGACTTGTCGCGTTCGCTCCAGTTTTTCAGCTTGATGATGAAGGTGCCATAGGTGGAGCCCTGACCGGCAATGAAGCTATAGCCGGCAATCATCTGGCTGTATTCCACGCCGGGGATTTGCATGAGCATTTGGTCGATGGTGTTCATCGTCTCGATGGTGCGCTCTTGCGAGGTGCCCGGAGGCATATCCACAACCACGAAGAGTGTGCCGGTGTCTTCACCGGGGACGAAGTCGGTGGGGGTGATGTTCATCAACCACACCAGAGCGAAGAGGCTAACCACAACCGCACCGAAGGAGGTGAACTTGTGGCGCATGAAGAAATGAGAGAGCTTGCGGTAGCCATTGAGCACCTTCTCAAAGGCCACTTCAAAGGCATCTTTGAATCGACGAGTGAAGAGACCGATCACGGCGAAGAGAGCCACCACGCAAGCCAGCAGGCTGAGGCCTACGTTTTCGAAGTCAAACCAACCGAGCACCATGAACACCACGGTGGCGATGAGCAGCACGGTGGTAATCAGCGGATGGAAAGCGAAGCGGCTGCCGGCGGCTTTGGCAGTGTCGCGCACGTTGTCGGCCACACGCTCGCCGAGGCTAAGTTCGGATTCGGTGGTGTGAGGTTTGAGGAACACGGCGCAAAGCGCAGGACTCAGTGTCAAGGCGTTGATGGCCGAGAAACCGATGGCAATGGCCATGGTCAAACCAAATTGTTTGTAGAACACACCTGCGGTGCCGGGCATGAAGCTCACGGGGATGAACACAAGCATCATGACCAGGGTGATTGAAATCAACGCACCGGCAATTTCACCCATGGCGTCGATGGCGGCCTTACGTGCCGACTGGTAGCCCACGTCGAGTTTGGCATGGACCGCCTCCACAACCACAATGGCGTCGTCGACCACAATGGCGATTGCCAACACGAGAGCCGACAGGGTGATCAAGTTGACGGAGAAGCCGATGATGTTCATCAGCGAGAACGTACCAATCAAGGCCACGGGGATGGCGATGGCGGGAATCACGGTTGAACGGATATCTTGCAGGAAGAGGTAGGTCACCAAGAACACCAGCACGAAGGCTTCAATCAGGGTCTGAATCACGTGGTTGATCGACGCATAGAGGAAGTCGTTGTTGTTCATAGGCACGGCATAGGTGATGCCTGCGGGGAAACCGGCGCTCTGTTTTTCCACCATGGCCAAGCAGTCGTTGATAATCTGCGTGGCGTTCGAACCGGCGGTTTGGAAAATCATACACGACGATGCTTTGTGGCCGTTGAGCTTATTCATGAAGTTGTAGGTCACACGGCCGAGCTCAATGTCGGCCACATCTTTCAGGTAGAGCACCTCGCCATTGTCGGCGGTGCGCACCACGATGTTTTCAAATTCTTCCACCGTGGCCAGGCGACCGCGATAGCGCATGGTGTATTCAAAGCTTTGGTCGCCCTGTGCACCGAAGGTGCCGGGGGCAGCTTCAACGTTTTGGTCGGCAATGGCAGCGGAGATATCGCTGGGCACCAGGCCATATTGCGACATCACTTGCGGCTTGATCCAAATGCGCATCGAATAGTCGGCACCGAAGCTCTGCACGTCGCCCACACCGTTGACACGTTGCAATTCGGGGATGACGTTGATCTTCATGTAGTTGTCGATAAACGGATAGCTGTAGGTGCCGGTGGTGTCAACCAAGCAGATGCTGAGCAGCATAGAAGATTGACGCTTCTGCGTGAGCACACCCACTTGCACAACTTCGGAGGGGAGGAGGTTTTGAGCCTTGGCCACACGGTTTTGCACGTCGACGGCTGCCATATCAGGGTCAAAACCCTGGCGGAAGTAGACGTTGATGGTGGCTGAACCGGTGTTGGTGGCGGTAGACTCCATGTAGGTCATACCTTCGGCACCGTTGATCGACTCCTCAAGAGGAGCAATCACAGAGTTGAGCACGGCCTGGGCGTTCGCACCGGAATAGGTGGTGGTCACCGAGATTGTTGGCGGTGCAATGTCGGGAAACTGGGTGATAGGCAGAGAGGTCAAGCCAATGATACCCAGCAAGACAATAAATATTGAGATAACCGTCGAGAGAACCGGGCGGTTAATAAAAGTGTCGAGCTTCATTGTTTGATTCTAACGATAACGAGAGATAACTTTTAGAGCTGTGTTGAATTTTACTTTTGCTGGG
Organism: uncultured Bacteroides sp.; assembly: GCA_964549975.1. Taxonomy (GTDB): domain Bacteria; phylum Bacteroidota; class Bacteroidia; order Bacteroidales; family Muribaculaceae; genus UBA3263. Next base: position 17,174 of record CAZJWM010000030.1, read on the forward strand.
CTTGAGCGGCTTGTGCCTGCTGAGCCTGAGCGGCTGCTGCCTGCTCGGCAGTAACGGGGTTGATGGTGAGGCCTTCGGAGGTCTTCACGCCAACGCCTTCCACCACGATGGTTTGACCCATTTCCAGACCGGAGGTCACCACGTAGTTGGAGCCGTCTTGGAGAGCCATCACCTGGATGGGGGTCTGCGAGATGACGTTGTCTTTGCCTACGACGTAGACATATTTGCTACCCTGAATTTCGAAGGTGGCCTTCTGAGGGATAACAATCACGCCGGTGAGGGCTTCGGGGATGATGATGGAGCCGGTGGCACCGCTGCGGAGCACTCCGTTGGGGTTGGCAAACAGTGCACGAACGCTGCTGGCGCCGGTGGTGGCGTCAACCACACCGCTGACAGTGGCCACTTTGCCTTCCTGCGGATAGATTGAACCGTTGGAGAGCTTGAGGCTAACGGCAGGCATGGCTGCGATGGCTTGGTTGAGCGACTTTTCGCCGCCGTTGGTCAGATCGAGAATCTGCTTTTCGGTCAGTGAGAAGTAGGCATAAACTTCGGAGTTGTCGCTGACGGTGGTCAGAGCCTGGCCGCTGGGCGAAGCCAGAGCGCCCACACGCAACGGAATTGTGCCAACCACACCGCTGCTGGGTGCGGTGACCAGAGTGTAGCTCAAATTCTTGCGAGCGTTCACAAGTGCTGCATTGGCCTGAGCGAGTTGAGCCTTGGCTTGCGCGAGCTGATTGAGTGAGATGTCGAGAGCGTGTTGTGAAATGATGTTTTTATCAAACAGAGCCTGATTCGAGTTGGCCGAAATCTGAGCGGTGCTCACTGCCGTTTGAGCCACATTCACAGATGCCATAGCTTGATCGACGGCTGCCTGATAGGGCACTTGGTCGATGGTGAAAAGCAATTGGCCTTTGCTAACGGTTTGACCTTCGTCAACATGAACGGCTGTGATGTTGCCGCTCACCATCGGGCGAACGTCGATGTCTGTTTTACCCTTAAGTGTTGCGGGAAAGGTGTTTTCGAGTGTGATGTCAGTGGGCTGAATGGTTTGAACCATCAGCGAAGGTGCTTGGGCTCCCTGTTGGCCCTGGGCGTCACCCTTGCCGCCACAGGCGCTAAGCAAGGAGATGGCGGAGGCAGACATTACTGCCAGACCGCATGCACGAAGAACTTTGTTCATAAAATCAATTAATAAATTCCCTTAGTATTTTTCCATTTTAACGGTGCAAAGTTACTAAATTATTTGCACTTACACACAATTTCTATGGCCAATATGGACAGAATTACAACGAGTGTGGAACTTTTGACCAACGACCGCAGAACGCCCTTTTCGAGCTATTGCTGTTGCTGACGTGCCTGCTGATCGCGCGCCACTTGCAACTTGGCTTCGATGCGTTCGCGCTGAGTCTGCAAGGCGCTGAGCTCGCTGATGGCGTGGGAGAGTTGCCAGGTGCGGGCCATGGCGGCCACTTCGGCTGCGGGGAGTGTGACGGGAGAGGCCTTTCCGCTGCCTATGAAGCGGAGCTGGAGCTGACTGCCCCCCACCCTGCTGCAGAGTGCGCCAAGGGTGTCGGCGGCCTCACCGCTGAAGCGAACGCTTTCGCGCGACAGGCCGTCGGAGTTGCCGCGATAGGCCACGGTGCCGCTGGTGGCAGTGGCGCCGGAGGCGGCATCGGTGAGCGAAATGGCGGTGTGGTGCACCGACGTGGATGTCAACGAAGAGATAACAATAAACTCGCCGGCTTGGTTCACGCGACTCACAGCCGTGGAGCGCGAGCGAAAATCTGCGGGAGTGGCCTTGTCTTGATAATAGCCCTCAAGTTGGTTCACGCCGTCGGCATTAACCACATTGAAAAAGTGCATCAGCGAGTCGATTTGCTGCTGAAGGGCCTCGGTGCGACCATGATTTTCGAGCAAAAGCTGCTGCGCTTCGCCTTCAATCACCTTAGGTTGGAGCAAAAGGGCCTCGCGGCGGGCGTCGAGTTCGTGGGGATAGGCGGCCGACAAGGAGTCGAGCAGAGCCGACGCCTCCACATAGTTGCCCTGACTGCAAGCCTCGCGAGCTTGCGCCAGAAGTTGATTTGCGGCCTCTGTATCCGAAGAGCCGCCAGCGCTGCAAGCGGCCATCACGAGTCCCACCATCGGGACCAATCTCAAAATATTCTTCATTTCAAAATAGCAACTAAAAAGAACTAAGAACTAAGAACTTAAAACTAAAAGACTTTCAATTATCAATTATCAATTATCAATTTTCAATTATTCATCCGTTTGAGGAGACTGTAGGCCGCATAGATGCCCAGTTCGCCGGCGCGCGAGAGATCGGCCACGGCCCCTTGGCGGTCGCCGATGCTGAAGCGCGCAAAACCGCGATTAAACCATGCCGCGCCCATCGTGGGGTCGACGTTGACGGCGTGCGTGAGGGCTTCGATGGCGCCGTCGACGTCGCCGAGCATCAGCAGGATGGTGCCGCGATTGTAGCTCCCCACACCGGAGTGAGGCGACAGTTGCTCCACGGCCTCCAAGTCGGTGAGTATCTGCGTGAGCGCCATTTGCGACTCCTGACGCATGGCCATCACCTCGGCCTCAGATTTTGCGGAAATCTCAGTGCCCTGAAGGGCCTGCTGGCGGCGATAGCGAGCCACGGCCCTCATCAGCATTGCCGGAGCAAAGTTTGCCGACATGGCCAACGAGGCATTCAAATCGGCAATGGCGTCGTCGTATTGACACGTGGCCACTTCGTCGAGCGCACGAGCAAAATAGTCGATGGAGCGCGGCGAGGAGCTGTCGGAGATGCGGGCCGTGATGGTCTTGATTGACTCAAAGCGCTGACCTATTTCATATTCATCGGTCAGAGCCGGGATGTTGTTGGTGAGATAGAGCGTGGCTGGCAATTGGTGGGAGGCATTGATTTGCTCCACATCCTGCCAATAGAGGGCATTGCGCAGCAGGCCCTCGTCGGCACGCTGCGAGCTGACGGTGTAGCTCAGCGCAAACAGCGGCAGCGGTTCAATGTTGATGGCGCGATTCTGCACACGGCCGCGGATGCC
>CAZJWM010000031.1:0-20104 GCA_964549975.1 uncultured Bacteroides sp.
TCGACCGATGTGCCGCATGGCCACCCAACACGCCTATCGAAAAATATCGAGAGCTGCTGCCGGACCGCTGGCAACCATCAAAAAGATAGCCGCCCACGCCCGGGCGGCTATCTTTTGGGGCGCTACCTGCCATCGCGGACTGTTGTACGGCTAACCGGGGGCCGCGCTGAGCCCTCACGAGCTACCTCGAAGAGGTTGTCACCAGAGCGACACTGGTGACATGGTCTCCGACCAAGTTACTGTGTATCAGCGTTATGTGCCCCACCTAGGCCGCTGTGCGGCCAAGATGGGGTTTTAGGATAACCAGCCTCTCCGAGGCATCGCATACGCTTGATTTACAGCGGAATTAGTATGCAGCATTTTGATGCGGTTACCAAGCTGCAGGTAGAATGGCATGAGCGCGCCGGCGGCGCGCCGTGTGCCAGGTCGGAGACCTGTTCGGCCCGTGTAGGCGTGTGTCCCGGTTGCGGTTCGAGGAGCCGCAGTGTCTTGGGCGTCATTTGCAGATACTGCGAGTCTCCGACCCGCATAGTGCGTGCATACCTTCCCGGGCCGCGGCAGGGCCGCGACCCGTGTTTAGACCGAACAGGTCTCCGACCTGGCACACTCGGCGCCCCCGGCGCCGCTGTCGCCACATTTAGTCGTGCCGTTAGTTAGTCGGAGGAGGTGCGTTTGTAGCGCGCGGGGAAGCCAAAGACGGTCATACGGTAGACTTTTTTGCCGTGAACCAAGTGGGTGTATTGCGGATTAAACAGCGTGGCGCAGTTGTATTTCATCAGTGCTTCGACCAGAGCCAGCTGTTCGGCCTCTTCCACCGACAGCTTGTTGAGCTTGACGCGCCCCTCCTCTGTGGAGACGTCAATCGTGTATGTAATCCCGGTGGGGTCCAAGTCCATTGTCAATTCGTTGTAGCTGACAATCTTGGGCTGAACGGTGGTGACGGCGTTCAGCTGACGCGAACCGGTGGTGGTGGAGCTGCATGAGCATGTCAACAGCGAGCCGACCATAAGGGCAAATAGGGTGTGGATGCTTTTCATGTCGTTTAGAATTTTAAGCGCATGCCCACGCCCACAGCGCTGCTATTAAATTGAACGTCAGACAATACGTCAACTCCGGCCATCAGCCGCGCATTGTTGCCAATTTGAATTTCCTGTTCAAAAATGGGCGCAGAAGAAATCAGTGTATGATTCTTTAGTCTGTTTGACATGATTTTGAAAGTTGCAAACCAGGCTGCACCCAATACGAAGCCGCCGCAGGGCCCCACGTAGAGCCACTCTTTGATGGATGAATCTATAACCGTAGACGCCAGAATTCCGGCTGCGGAACAGGCCCCAAAAATGGTCAAGCCGCCAATCAGGGCTATTTTATCATATTTCTCAGCCTTGATATTCCGCTTATATATCTCAAGGAGTTGCGCATCGGTCACCGTGTTTGCCCCATAGTTGGAGGTGGAAATGCGCTCGCCGAAATACTCTTTCGTGCCGTTGGTGTAGGTGATGTAGTTGATGTTGGATTTGTTAAGAATGTAAGTGGGCCCGTCGATGTTTGCATAGCTTTTGTAGGTGACCACAGAGTCAGAGATGCTGACCACTTTCGACAAGATGGTAGAGCCATCCGTCTTGGTGATTACGTCTTGTGCGCAAACGTTGGTTATGCCGATAAGAGCGCAGCAGAGAGCAATCACAATTTTTGAGACTTTCATGATGATGATTGTGAATTGTTGTCGCAACCTGACTCCTCGGTGTGCGATGGATTAGATGTGAAAATGATTGGCGTCAATACACAATAAAACGTGGAGTCCCGGCCGGAGCTTATTTCACGATATAAAGGCCTTCGCTGCCTGTTTCCCCGGAAATAAGCAACGCAGAAGGCCCCACGTGAAAGTATGGTACGGCAAGCCGTGGAGACTTGCTATACGACACGTTCAGACGAGGCGTTGCCGTTGCCGGTTTCGGGGAAAACATGAAGTTGCGAAGTTCTTATATCGTCGAAACCAAGCGTCAGTTACGCTCTAAAGTATATTTCGGTTGCCGTGGCTGAGGCTCCTCTGAGCCCGTTGGCAACTCGTGCGCAAAGTTATGCAAAAATTTTGAGTTTTGAAAAAGTTTTATCACCTTTGCATTAATCAATTAAATCAATTGACTATGGAAGCGTTGAAAAACTTGCCGATTGGCATCCAAAATTTTGAAAGTCTGCGTAAGGGTGGATATCTTTACGTGGACAAGACTACGTCGATTTACCAGCTTGCCACGACAGGCCGATATTACTTTTTGTCGCGGCCGCGCCGTTTCGGCAAGAGTATGCTCCAGTCAACGCTTCACGCCTATTTTGAGGGCCGAAAAGAGCTGTTTGAGGGCTTGGCCATCGCAGAGCTGGAGACGCAGTGGGCCAAGCATCCCGTGCTTCATCTCGATCTGAATCTCATCAAGCGAGGTTCTCCGGAAAGTCTTGATTCTGTGTTGAACGACACATTATGCGGATGGGAAGAGCTGTATGGCTCGCGTGAGTCGGAGGTTACGTTTGCGCTGAGATTCAGCGGTGTCATTCGTCGCGCAAAAGAGTCGACCGGGCAGAGTGTGGTGATTCTCATTGATGAATACGATAAGCCGATTCTTGAGGAGATTGACCATCCCGAGGTGCAAGAGCGTCAGCGCGAGGTGTTGAAGCAATTCTACAGCGTGCTGAAAAATCTTGACGGCGACATCCAATTTGCGCTCTTGACGGGCGTCACCAAGTTTAGCAAAGTGAGTGTGTTCAGCGGATTGAACAACCTCTACGACATCTCCATGGAGAGCAGTTTTGCTTCAATTTGCGGCATCACCGACGAAGAACTCGACACGGTTTTCGTGCCGTATATTCAGCGCTTGGCCGAAGCGATGCGTCGACCTTACGATGAGGTGCGCGAACTGCTGCGCGTGCAATACGACGGCTATCATTTCTGCGAAGATTCAGTGGGGATTTACAATCCATTCAGCCTGTTGTGCACCTTCCAAAGCAAAAAAATCAAAAGCTATTGGTTTGAAACCGGCACTCCGTCATATCTCGTGCATCTGCTGAAACGCCACAACTATAACTTGGAAGAGATGGTCACCGCAGAGGTCGACGCCGATGTGCTCAACACCGTCGACTCGCAATCGTCAAATCCGCTGCCGGTGATCTATCAGAGTGGTTATCTGACAATTAAAGGCTACAATCCGCGCTTTCGCATCTATAAATTGGGCTTCCCTAATGCCGAGGTGGAAGATGGATTCATGAAGTTTTTGCTGCCATATTATTCGCCGATAAGCCGCTCTCAATCTGCATTCTATATAGCCAACTTCGTCGAAGAAGTGGAGGCCGGAAAGGTCGACGAATTTTTCACGCGTCTGTCGTCGCTCTTTGCCGATACGCCCTACGAGCTGGTCAAAGACTTGGAGAATCACTATCAAAACGTGCTGTTCATCGTCACACGATTGATGGGCTTCTACGTCAAGGCAGAATATCACACCTCGGCAGGGCGCATCGACTTGGTGTTGCAAACCGCGGACTACATCTACGTGATGGAGTTCAAGCTCGACGGCACGGCCGAAGAGGCCCTTGCGCAAATCAACGACAAAAACTACGCCGGGCCCTTTGCTGCCGACGAGCGCAAGCTCCTCAAAATCGGCGTGAACTTCTCATCGACCACGCGCAACGTTGAGCGTTGGGTCATTGAGTGACCTTGGGGCGGCGGGCAAAGAGCAGCAGCAGGAGCAGGCTCACGGCGCAGCCGAGGCCGACGCTCAGGGCGTAGCTCGGGGTGACGCCGAAGAGGGCGCGCGTGATCAGGCCGATGCCTTCGGGCGCAAAGAGGATGTAGCTCACCGACACGCAAGTCATGAACATTGCGGGCCAGAGGGTGATGTGGTAGCAGCGGCTGCGGCGCGCCAGATAGACGGTGATGGCCCAGAGGGTGAACACGGCCAACGTTTGGTTGCACCACGCAAAGTAGCGCCACAGCGCCTCGTAGGGGAGCATCATGATGAGGAAGCAGACCGCGAAAATGGGTATGGAGATGAGCAGTCGGCGGCTCACGCGGCGTTGGCTCACGTGGCTGAAGTCGGCGGCAATGAGTCGCGCGCTGCGCAGCGCCGTGTCGCCCGAGGTGATGGGCGCGGCAATCACGCCGAGCACGGCCAGGATGCCGCCAAAGGTGCCAAGCCACGACGTGGACAGGTCGTTGACCAGTGCCGCGGGCGTGGCTCCGGAGAGGCGCGCTTGCAGGGCATCGTAGCTGCCGGCAAAGGCCACGGCGGCTGCGGCCCAAATCAGGGCTACGATTCCTTCGGTGACCATGGCGCCGTAGAACACCGGGCGGGCCCAACGCTCCGAGGCAATGCAGCGCGCCATCATGGGCGACTGCGTGGCGTGGAAACCGGAGATGGCGCCGCAGGCTATCGACACAAACATCATGGGGAAGACGGGTTGCGCCGCAGGGTCGGGCTTGTGGTTATAGAACTGCTCCCAAAGTTCGGGCACGGCCGAGTGATGCACAAAGAGCATCACCATGATGCCCACGGCCATGAAGAGCAGGGCGAAGCCAAAGAGCGGATACAGGCGTCCGATTAGCTTGTCGATGGGCACCAGAGTGGCAGCCATGAAGTAGACAAAGATAATCACCACCCAAAATGTGCGGTCGAGGCTGTCGGGGGTGAGCATGGCCAGCAGGTCGGCAGGGTTGTAGACAAACACAGCGCCCACCAGAATCATCAGCAGCAGGGCAAAGACGCGCATCACTCGCTGCATCGTGGGGCCAAGTTCGCGGCCCACGATTTCGGGCAGCGAGGCGCCGTCGGCGCGGATAGACATCATGCCGGAGAGATAGTCGTGGACGGCGCCGCCGAAAATCGTGCCAAACACAATCCACAGGAAGGCCGACGGGCCGAACATCACGCCCATGATGGCGCCGAAAATCGGCCCCAGTCCGGCAATGTTGAGAAATTGGATGAGGAATATCTTCCAGACGGGCAGGGCCACGTAGTCCACGCCGTCGGCCATGGTTTGCACCGGGGTGGGGCGCTGAGGATCAGCGCCGAAGGTTCGTTCGGCCACCTTGCCGTAGATGGCATATCCGAGGATGAGCAGACACAATGCAATGACAAAAGTAATCATACGTAGAAAAATAGCTCTATTCGTTTAGTTTTCATGATAGGGGCCGGGCGGCTCATTTGATGCCGCGGGCATCGAGGGCCGCTCGATAGGCGGCGGCATAGCGCGAGTGTGTGGCAAAGTCGGAGCTGAAGTCGTGTAGGCCTGAGAAGTCGGGCTTGGCACACATGTAGAGGTAGGCGTGTGGCGAGGATTGGAGCAGGGCGTCGATGGTGCGCGCTTCGGCGATGCGAATGGGGCCCGGGGGCAGTCCACTCACGCGGTAGGTGTTGTAGGGGGAGTCGATGGCGGTGTGGGCGGCGGTGATGCGGCGCAGGGCAAAGTCGCCCACGGCAAATTTCACTGTTGGGTCGGCTTGCAGGCGCATTCCGCGGTTGAGTCGATTGAGATACAGACGGGCCACGACGGCGCGTTCGGCGCGGTCGTTGGTCTCCTCCTCGGCGATGGATGCGAGGATGGTGGCCTGCAGAGGGGTGAGGCCCAAGGCGGCGGCTTGGGCGCGGCGGGCGTCGGTCCAGAAGTTGGTGCGATGTTGCAGCAGGCGGCTCACCACGTCGGCCGGACGGGCCGTCCAGTAGAATTCGTAGCTGTCGGGCAAGAAGGCTGCGGCATATTGCTCTGCGGAGGTGAATCCGGCCTCGGGCAGCAGCGAATCGGCGGCGGCGGTGAAGGCCTCGGCCGAAAGCTCCAGGCGCGAGGCGGCCAGCGAGGCCAGTTGGCCGAAGGTGCGCAGATTGTTGATGGTGAGTTTCACCGGGGTTTGGCGGCTGTGGGCAATGCGTGTGCCCAGGGTCTTGGCGGTCATGCCCGGGTCGATGCGATAGGCGCCGTGGGCGGCGGTGTCGCTCGGGGCCAGATGGGAGAACACAGTCACCACCTTGGCGGCATACGACGGCGAGCCGGTGGCGGCGGCGATGGAGTCGTTCAGCGCGGCGGCTGTGGAGCCTTGCGGCATGTAGATCCAGCGCGCATCCTCGCCCTTGTAGCTCGACGAGAGAATCGAAAGAGCCCAAAGGGCAAAGGCAGCCACGGCGATGGCGGCGGCAGCCGTCAGCGCCAACTTGCGGCGACGTCGCTGTGACTTATTCGTGGCCAAGGGTGTAGATTCCTCCGGTTATGGGGTTGAAAATCATCTGTGCAGGGGCCTTTTTGTCGGTGAAGAGTGCGGGGTCCACGCCGTAGACCACGCCCAGTTGGGCCAGGTCGACGCTCTGACGGGCATAGACTTTGCCGGAGAATTTCACCTCCACGTTGGCTTGGCCGGGGATGGTGTAGGCCACGCCTCCGGCGGGGAATTTGCGTTCTTCGCCCTTTTCGGTCAACGGCAGTTGGCCGCGCGAGGTGGCGGTGACGTTCAGATAGATGGGGGCGCCGCTGAGGTCGTCGGCGTCAACCAGTCCGGCCGTGGGGCTCAGTCGCGCAATCACTTCGCTGACGGCGTCGTCGGCCGTGGGGGTGAACGTGTAGGTGCGCACTTCGGTGGAGGTCTGCACCGTGCCCACAAACATGGCGGTGAGGGCGGCCTCCTGTGCGTCGAGGTTTTGCAGAATCAGTTTCAGGGCAGCGCCGTCGGGCATCTGGTCGGCTTGGCCTGTGAGATAGTCGTTGCGGCTCTGGCGAATCTCCATGATGCGGGCAGCGGCGAGTTCGGCTTTCTTGGCCGAGGATGAGCTGCGCACCATGTCTTCGGTGACGGCCTGACGGGCTGCGGCGCCCTCAAGGGCTGTGGGCTCGGCGGCGCGCGCCGTGGGCAGGGTGGGGGGCGTGACGGTCATCACTTCGTCGGTGTTGATGGCCAAGGGAAATCCTTGGTCGCTCACCACCACGAAGGGCGTCGCCGTGCCGCTCTTGAGTTGAATCAGATAAGATTGGCCGTCGATGGGTTGAGCCACCGGTTGGGCGTTGAGCGTCACCGACAGCAGGCGCCACTGCTCGCTCTTGCAGGCCACGGCATCGGTGGAGCCAAGCATCGGCAGGGCATATTTGTAGAATTCGCCGGGGGTGCTCACCGTGCGCTCAGCTTCGATGGTGATGCTCAGGCCGGTCAGCGGCAGCGAATAGGCCACGCCATAGTCGTTGGCCTTGGTGGCGGAAAGTTTGCGGGTGGTCTGCGCCGTGGCGGCAGAGCTCACTGTGAGTGCGGCAAGCAGCAGCGCGGCTGCGTAGCGGCGCAGGGTCATTGAGGAGCGGGTCATTGCATTATCTGTTTGATGGCGCGGCCCACGCAGGCGGCGATGTCGCCCGCGGTGACGCCGTAGGTTCCTTCTTTTTCGGCAGCAATTTCGCCGGCCAAGCCGTGGATGTAGACGCCGGCAATGGCGGCAATTTCGGGCTTATAGCCTTGGGCCATGAGTCCGGTGATGATGCCCGTGAGCACGTCGCCGGCGCCGGGTGTGGCCATGGCCGGGGTGCCCGACGAGTTGAAATAGAGTCGGCCGTCGGGGCGCACTATGGTGGTGTGGCGACCTTTCAGCACTATGAGCACGTTGTGGTAGCGGGCCATTTCGATGGCCTTGACCAGACGGGCCTCGGCGCTGGCCTGCACGCCGAAGATGCGGTCGAATTCGCCGGCGTGGGGCGTGAGTATCGACAGGATGGGCAGATGGTGGAGGATGCTCTGGTTCATGGAGATGCAGTTGAGGGCATCGGCGTCGACCACTAGCGGCTGCTCGTAGATTTTTATGAAGTTGGCCAAGGCTGAGATGGTCTCCTGGGCGGTGCCCAAGCCGGGGCCGATGCCAATGGCGGTGTAGTCGCGGCGGGGCGGACGGATTTCGGTGGTGGCAATCTTGCTGTTGGCGGCCACAAACATAGCCTCGGGCACGGCCGTCTGCATCACCTCGCAGCCGCAGAGCGGAGCGTAGACCGACACCTTTCCGGCGCCGGCGCGCAGAGCGCCGCGTGCGGCCAACACGGCCGCGCCCATCATGCCGTAGCTGCCGGCCACCAGCAGCGCCGATCCGAAGTCGGCCTTGGAACTATAGAGCGGACGCGGGTTGAGCAGACGCTTCACGTCGTCGCGCTCGATGAGATAGAACGGCGGGGCCATGCGGCGAATCTCCTGTTCGTTCAGGCCCAAATCAACGGTCTTCCATTCGCCAACGAGCTCGGCATTGTCCGGAATCATGAAGGCCAGACGGGGGAACTGCACCGACATGGTGACGGTGGCGTGGATGATGTTGCGGCTCACGGTGTGGGGATTCCATTCGCCCATCAAGCCCGTGGGCAGGTCGATGGCCACAATCGTGGCGCCGGAGTCGTTGATAAACTTCACCAGCTCGCAAAATCCGCGCGAAAGCGGCTCGTTCAAGTCAGAGCCAAACAAGCCGTCGACCACCACATACTGCTTCGACAGATGCGGCAGATTGAACAGGCCGTTCACCTCCACGAAGTCCATGCGGTCGCTGCACTCGCTCACCAGCGCGTCGCGGCAGGCCACACATTCGGCAGTGAGCAGATTGCCACCCTTGTTGAAGAGGAACACCTCGGGGTGGTAGCCTTGGTCGCAGAGCATACGCGCTGCCGCCAGAGCGTAGGCGCCATTGTTGCCCGGGCCGGCAAAAATGGCCACGCGCATATTGGCCCGAAGGCGGCTGATCACCTCGCAGGTGACGCCCTCGGCCATACGTTCTACAAGTTGCAGCGAAGTCACACCATCGGCTTCGACGGTGCGGCGGTTAAGATCGCGTATTTGCTCGGAAGTGAATATTTTCATGAGGTTGATTGGCTCGTTCTTTCTTAGTGACTACAAATTTACGCACAATTCCTCAACTACGCAATTTTTACCTTTGAAAATTGCGTCGGCGCAACCCCATCAAAAAATGTAGAATCGAGGCAGCCAATGTGCTGAGAGGGGGCAAAACGTGGCGACTGATGCGCCGGGAGGCGCATATTACGGTTAACCGGGTACACGGGAGCGTCAGCTCACGTGTGCCCGGTGGGAAAGCGAGTACCATGTCTGCCGAGAGGTAGACATTTTGGTGCAGCAGAGAGGCGAGTGGCACACGGTTGCCGTTGGCTCCCTCTGTGCCCGGAACATCGAATATGCACCTCTCGGCGCATCAGACGCCTCAAATTATTGCAACAATTTTGCTGCGGCTGATCAACTGAAAAACTGAAAGACTAAAAACTAAAAGACTAAAAACTAAACGACTTTCAATTTTCAACTTTCAATTATCAATTTTCAATTATACATCAGACTGTGAGGATTTCGCGCTCTTTGGCGGCGAAGATTTCGTCGATTTGCTTCAGGTAGCGGTCGTGGAGCTTCTGGGCGTCGGCTTCGGCGTCTTTTTCAACGTCTTCGGGCATGCCCTGCTTGACGGCTTTCTTCAGGCCGTCGATGGCGTCGCGGCGGGCGTTGCGCACGCTCACTTTGGCGGTTTCGGCTTCGGCCTTGCTCTGCTTGACCAGCTGCTTGCGGCGGTCTTCTGTCAACGGGGGGATGCAGATGCGAATCACTTCGCCGTTGTTTTCGGGCATCACGCCGAGTTCGGAGTCGATGATGGCCTTTTCGATCACCTTAAACATCGATTTCTCCCAGGGGGTGATGACGATGGTGCGGGCGTCGGGGGTGGAGATGTTGGCCACGTTGGAAATGGGGGCGGCGGAGCCGTAATAGTCCACGCGGATGCCGTCGAGGAGTTTGGGGTTGGCTTTGCCGGCGCGGATGTGGCTGAGAGATTCGTCGAGGTAGGCCACGGCGAGTTCCATTTTCTCTTCAGCGGGGGCGAGATAGGTTTTGGGGTCAGTCATTGGAGATTGGTTTGAGGGGGTGGGTTAGATAATCAGCAGGGAGTCGCCGTAGGTGCCGAATTTGTATTTTTCGGCCAGGGCTTCGCGATAGGCGTTCATCACCTTGTCGTAGCCGCCAAACGAGGCCACCATCATCAGCATGGTGCTCAGCGGCATGTGGAAGTTGCTCACCAGCGAGGTGGCCACGCCAAAGTCGTAGGGCGGCGAGATGAATTTGTTGTTCCATCCGGTGAAGTCTTTCATGTGTCCGCCCATCGATTCGGCAGCCACCATTGCGCGGAGCACCGAGGTGCCCACGGCGCAGACGCGCTTTTCGGCATCTTTGGCGGCGTTGACCTCTTCAACGCATTTGGGGGAGACAATCACTTCTTCGGCGTCGATGCGATGCTTGGAGAGGTCTTCCACGTCGATTTCGCGGAATGTGCCCAGACCGCTGTGCACGGTGACGAAGCTGCGGCCCACGCCTTTGATTTCAAGGCGTTTGAGGATTTCGCGCGAGAAGTGCAGGCCGGCGCCGGGGGCCACCACAGCGCCTTCGTTGACGGCGTAGATGGTTTGGAAGGCTTCGGCGTCTTCGGGGGTTGGCTCGCGGGTGATGTGCTCGGGCAGCGGGGTTTGGCCCAGGGCATAGAGGGAGCGTTTGAATTCGTCGTGGGGGCCGTCGTAGAGGAATCGCAGGGTGCGGCCGCGCGAGGTGGTGTTGTCAATCACTTCGGCCACCATCGAGTCGTCGTCGCCGAAGTAGAGCTTGTTGCCGATGCGGATTTTGCGGGCGGGTTCCACCAACACGTCCCAGAGCTTGAGGTCGGCGTTGAGTTCGCGCAGGAGGAACACCTCAATGCGGGCGCCGGTCTTCTCTTTGTTGCCGTTGAGCTTGGCGGGAAATACTTTGGTGTCGTTAAAGACCATCACGTCGCCATCGTCGAAATATTGGATGATGTCTTTGAAAACCTTGTGTTCGATTTGGCCGGTGCGACGGTTCAACACCATCAGACGGCAATCGTCGCGTTCTTTTGGCGGATACTGGGCTATGAGCTCAGTGGGAAGCGAAAAGTTGAATTGCGATAACTTCATAAATCAGTGGGAGATTACGGATTAGGAATTTCTATTTCTACGTCACGCAGCCACTCCAACACCTGGTCGACGGTCATGGAGTGGTGGATGGTGGCTTGGCCCACGCGCGTGCGGCGCAGGGCGGTGAGGTGGGCGCCGCTCTCAAGGGCTTTGCCGATGTCGCGAGCCAGCGCTCGGATGTAGGTGCCTTTGGAGCAGAGCACTCTGATGGTGATCTCCTCCGGGGCAAAGCGCAGCAGCTCGAGCTCGTCGATGACTATGGGCTTGGCTTTGAGCTCAAGCTCTTCGCCGCGGCGGGCGGCCTGATAGGCGCGAGTGCCGTCGACTTTCACGGCGGAAAACACAGGGGGCACCTGATCGATCGCGCCTGTGAAGCGTTGGAGCACCTGTTCCACCTCCGCGCGGGTGATGTGGTGGGTGGGGTAGGTGGCGTCAACCTTGGTTTCGAGGTCAAACGAGGGGGTGGTGGCCCCCAGACGGATTGTGGCAAGATACTCCTTGCGGCCGGCTTGGAGCTCCTCGATGCGCTTGGTGGCGCGGCCGGTGCAGATCACCATCAGCCCGGAGGCCAACGGATCGAGTGTGCCGGCGTGGCCCACTTTGAAGCGTTTCACTCCGTGGCGACGTGTGAGCATGCCGCGCACGCGCTTCACCACATCAAACGAGGTCCAATGCAGCGGTTTGTCGATGAGCAACACTTGGCCATCGACAAAGTTGACGGGGGCAGGGGGTAGATCCAAGTTCACCACAACACGCAGAGCAGTCCGGCTGCCAGGCAATAGAGGGCAAACCACACGAGTTTGCCGCGTTTCACAATGTCAATCATCCAGCGACACGACAGGCAGCCCACCACAAAGGCGGCGATGAAGCCTACGGCCAGCGGCAGCAAGCCCACGCTATCTGTGGCAGCATCGGCCGAGAGCATATCTTTCAGGTCGAGCAGGCCTTCGCCGAGGATGGGGATAATCACCATGAAGAAGGAGAATTGGGCCACGGCCGAGCGCTTGTTGCCCAACAGAATGCCCGTGGCGATGGTGCAGCCCGAGCGCGACAGGCCCGGCAACACGGCTATGGCCTGAGCCACGCCGATGATCAGGGCGTCGGTCCAGGAGATGTCGCGGCCGGAGTCGGGCGCCGAGTGGCCGGCGCGGCGGCCGCTGAAGTAGGCAAAGGCCAGCAGCAAGGCGGTGACCATCAGACACCAACCCACCACGGTGAGCCCGGTGCCGAAAAATTGCTCCACTGTGTCCTTAAACAGCACGCCAACGATGCCCACGGGGATGCACGACAGCAGGATTTTCCACACATAGGTGGAGCGGTCGTCGCGGCGCAGGGTGAAGAACGAGGTGCACAGCGGCCAAAATTCGCGCCAAAGCACCACCAGGGTGCTCAACACTGTGGCCACATGGAGCATCAGCGAGAATGTCAGAGCCTTGTCGGGGTCAAGGTCGAGATGGAGAATCGAGCGGCATATTTCAAGATGTCCGCTCGAGGAGATGGGCAAGTATTCAGCCAAGCCTTGCACCACTCCCATAATCAGTGCGTCGAGCCAATCCATTGCTTACGATTCGCTCTTGGCTTTGCGACCACGCGGACGATAGATGATGGCCACGGCCATGAACAGGAAGCCCAGAAACGTGATGGTGGGGCCCACCACCACGCGACGCGTGCTGAAGATGTCGGGGTTGAACGCTTCGGCTGTGGTGCTTCCACCGAGCATGAGCAGGAAGCCCACCACGATGGCCACGGCAGCAATGGCCATCAGCTTGAAGTTGATGGCCGTCAGGGGGAACTCGGCGCGAGTCTCAGGGTCGAGTTGCGAATTAGCTGTCTTGCGAGAGTCAGTCATTTAAGTTGTTTATAGTAAATTGTTTACGTTCTTTTTTCTTTTTTGGGGTCACTTGAAGAGGTCGTCGTAGTGGCGCGTGATGTAGCGGCGAGTGGCCAGCCAGGCTGCAAGCATGCAGATGATCACGCCGCCCACCAGCAGCGCGCCGCCCACCATGGCCGTCTGCTCCCAGCTCAGATAGCTTTGCAGCGAGGGGTCGAGCGAGTGGAGCCCGTGGACCGCCAGCGCCAAGCAGCCGCCGGCCAGAATGGCCGCCACGATGCCCTGCATGGCGTTGCTCAGCAGGAACGGGCGCATGATGAAGCCGGGCGAGGCGCCCACGAGCTTCATGGTGTGGATGGTGAAACGCCGAGCGTAGATGGTCAGGCGCACCGTGTTGTTGATCAACACGAACGACACCAGCAGCAGCGCTGCGGCCGCCAGCGAGAGCATCACCATGGCCACACGCAGCGTGTGGTTCATCCGCTCCACGTGGTCGGTGTGGCCGTTGACCTCCTCCACCAGCGGATTCTCCATCAGCGGGAGCATGATGGCGTTGAGCGAGTCGGCCGTGGCATAGTCGGCCTTCACGTTGATTTCAAACTCGGGCGAGAAGGGGTTGACGTCGAGCATCTCCTGCAGGTTTTCGCCCGTCTCGGCCTGCCACGAGGCCATGGCCTCCTCCGGAGAATAGTAGCGCAACGACGCCACGTAGGGCGCCTTGAGCCACATCTGCTTCAGCTGATTGACGTCGTCGGCCGTGGCCGTCTCTTTCAGCACCACGTCGAAGCCCATTTGCTCCTTGATGTCGGAGCTGACGCCTCGGGCCACTATGGCCAGCGAGGCCATGATTCCTAACAACAAGAGCACCAACGCCACCGACAGGGTCGCAGTGGCGTGGATGCTCAGTGAGTTGAATCCTTTACGCGATTTCATAGGTGCAAAGATAATACTTTACACCCCCCGTTGTCAAGAGTTTGACACGGAAATTTGCGCAAAAAGTGCCTATTTTACTTTTTTTCTGACTTTTCTTCAATGGCAGTGGCCGTCACAACCATCACCAGCGACTGGCATGCGCCAACCTTCAGGTTTGCGTTGCCTTGCGCGCCAAAGGCCATTTCGTAGGGCACGTAGAACTCGGTGGTTTCGCCGGCCTTCATCAGCGGGAGCACTGCTGCCAGGGCGTCGAGGCCGGGCTGTGCCACGTAGGTGATGCGCGGTTCGCTCATCGAGAACACTTCTTGGCCGTCGAGAGTCTTCATTGTGAACTTCACGTTGCAACGAGCCTGCGGCTTGAAGGTGTCGCCCGAACCGGCAGTGATGGTCTTGGCATAGATGCCGTTGCCCAGGTCCTTGTAGGCAGAGTCGGCCTGCAGTTTGGCCACGTAGGCCTGAGCGGCCTTCACGTTAGCTTTGCCTTCGGCGCTTTCGAGAGCGGCCTTTTCAGCCTTCTCGGCAGCACGCTGCTGAGCGCGGTTGCTCAGGTCGCCAAAAATCTGTTGAGCCACTTGAGCCTTCTGGAAGTCAACGCTGTCGAGAGCCAGACCTTCGGTGAGAGCCTTCAAGAAAGCATCCTTCGAAATCTTTTCGCTCTTGGCCAGGTCGCGATAGAGGTTCATGGCTTGCGAGCCCATTTGCAGACCAAGCAGATAGGAATTGTTGGTGGTGTCGTTTTTCAGCACGTCGCGGATGCCGCGGAGCAGCTCGGCGCGATCGATGGTGGAGTCGTTCAGACTCTGAGCGTTGAAAATCACGCCGGCAAAAGCGCCTGCGCCCTGTGCCAGAGAGTCTTCAAAGGTGGTGCACTTTTCCAGGGTCAGTTCCATGAGCTGCTCGGGAGAATCGGCAGTGGGCTTGGGCAGACTGTTGGAATTGCAGGCACCCAGTCCAAGCATGGCAGCAGCGGCTGCCACGGTCAGAATGTTGAGTTTCATTTGGTTTGTTGGTTAAATATTAGTTAGAATAGTAGAGTGTTCGAATAGCCGTTAGAGCACTTGCAGCAGCTCCACGTCGAAAATCAGAGTGGCGTTCGGGCCAATCACGCCGCCGGCGCCGTTGGGGCCGTAGGCCAGATTCGAAGGAATGTAGAGACGCCATTTCGAGCCCACGCTCATCAGCTGCAGCGCCTCCACCCATCCGGCAATCACCTGAGTGACGCCAAAAGTGGCCGGCTCGCCGCGCTCCACGGAGCTGTCGAAAACGGTGCCGTCAAGCAGAGTGCCGGTGTAGTGCACCTTCACCTGATCTTTGGCCGTGGGCACAGCGCCGTTGCCCTGCGCCAACACCTCATATTGCAGACCGCTGGCCGTGGTGGTCACCTCCGGACGTTGGCCGTTTTTTGCCAAGAAGTCGGCCCCGGCCTTGGCGTTAACCTCGCCGGCGGCAGCTGCGGCAGCATCCTGCTTGCGCTGCATCTCCTCAAAATATTGGCGAATCACCTCTTTAGCCTCGTCGTAGGTCATCTTCAGAGAGCCGTTGCCATAGACGGCGCTCACGCCGTCGGCAAAGTCGGCAAAGTTGAGTGACTCAATGCCTGAAGCGCGGAAATTGTTGCCCATGCTCAGACCCAGCGCATAACTTATGCGGTCAAAATCGTTGGTTTGCATATCGATGAATGTTGTGATGTTGTAGTTTTCAGTCTGCAAAATTACACATTTTTTTTGTAATTCAACGCCCCCTGAATTTTTCCGCCTGCGGGCGTACCAAAATACCGCATAGTAATGTGCTTGAAAATCAACTCGTTGCGATGCCTCGGAGAGGCTGGTTATCCCATAACCCCATCTTGGCCGCACAGCGGCCTAGGTGGGGCACAACGCTGATACACAGCAACTTGGTCGGAGACCATGTCGCCAGAGCCGCACCGGTGACAACCTTTTCGAGTAATAGAATGGTCTACTTCAATATATTGCGATTGGGAACGCCTACGGCAGTGGCAAATGCAGGGATATCTTTTGTGACTACACAGCCGGCGCCGATCTTAACGTTGTCGCCGATATGCACATCTTCAACAATAGAGACATGAGGGCCAATGAATACGTTATCACCTATTGTGGCCGGCGTTGAGTGGCTGGTTCCAATGGATACAAATTGGCTAATGTTGCAGTTTTGACCTATAATTGTGCGTGAATTAATCACGACACCAACGCCATGACCAATGTAGAAACCGGGACCTATATTAGTCCCATTTATTTGGATTCCATATAAGCGGGAGAGCCTTCTTAGTTTCAATTTTGCGATTAGCCACAGTGGATTTTTACGCGAGCTCAACCTCATCCAAAAAGAATACGCGAAACAATGATTCCTGGCGATGAGTACATCTAATATGATTCGAAGCAGTATTTTTGCCCCCCCCCCTTATATCTGGTGTAGTCTACAGATTTACACGCTGTTACATCATTGACAGTGTGCCCATGATGCCTCATGTAATCAGAAACGATTAATTCCGATAGTGTAAAGTCTTTGGGGTTTGACGATGGATAAATAATCATAAATTCATATTTATAAATGTGCTTATTTTGAGGCTCTGACCTCGCCTATCACGGTGTTGATTTCGTTGAGCGAAAGCTCTTGAGTTGCGGACGAAGCATCCCTCATGTGTTTAAGTGCGATATTTGCTTCACGGCGAGTGCGCGCCACGTATTCATCGTATGAGCGCTGTTTATTGAGCCAAAAATGAGCAGGGATATGAGTGACAACCTCAAAGGCAACAGCCATATCGGATGTGATTGAGCTGCTTCCGTTGATAATTGCGAAAATAGTCTTCTCCGGTTTAGAGATTCTGACAGCAAACTCCTTGACACTCATCCCCATCTCTTTCAGCTTCTCTGAAAGGGTTTCTCCGGGATGAAATGCAACCGGTGGAACGAATTTTAAAGTTGCCATAGTTATATTGCGTTTAATTATTTACCATGATAATTTGTGATTTCAACAATCTCGACAGCCGTAATTTCCAGCCAAATGTAACTGCCATGTTCATCTGTTGGGATTGGCTCTTCGTGCGGTTGAAATATTAACCTATATGGTTGATCCAAGTCACAAGCCCACTGGCCTTTTCGATCGCCTACCAGCTCGTGATAATTGCCGGGAAGATTTCTAACATCTTCTAATGTCTGCGCATCATAGAGATCGCTCAAGCGTTTCATGAAAAGGTCAGCTCTAAGCTTACCATAAGTTTTTTGACACTTTCGATAATCTGAAGCCAATCTCTCCATCTTTCTATCTTGAAAAGATATATCCATTATATATTACAAGATATTTTCTGTGACTCATATACGCTGCAAATATACAAACTTTTTTACATTGCAACAAATGTGCCTCAAATAATTTGCGCCCTCTGAATTTTTCCGCCTGCGGGCAGGCGGTTAGCGAAGGATGAGCAGGCAGGTGAGGCCGACGCTTTGGGTGGATGCTGCGGGCATGACCACGTAGCTGACGTTGCGCCGCCGATTGCGCTCAAATTTGCGGAACACTTTGGGATAGAGCCAATAGGCAAATGTCGTGGACATATAGCCGATGGCGGCGCCGGCCACTACGTCGTTGAGCCAGTGGCGGTTGTTGTAGAGGCGCAGGTAGGCCACGCTAAGTGCAACGGCATAGCCGCTCAGCGCAACGCACTTGTTGGTTGCCCAAAATTCGCGTCGCAGGATCTCTGCACCGGCAAACGCCGTGCCGGTGTGGCCCGAGGGAAACGAGTTGCGGAACCCGGTGGTGGGCCGAGGTTCTTTGATGCTGTATTTCAGGGCGTTGTTGGCTATCGAAAATGTTGCATAGCTCATTGCCATGAGAATTGCCACTTCGCCATATCCGTGTTCGCCACGGCGCCATAGGTTTGCGGCAAAGACCTCGGCAGCGGGGAGATATTGCAGGTAGTTGTCGGCAGACGTGACGCTGTGTTTCGACTTGTGAGCCACGTTGTCTTGCACCGAGTTGAGCATGCTGTTGCTCTCCACATTGATGGTGAGCAACGCCGAAGCCACAGTCACGGCGCCGGGTATGGCAAATTGCTCCCAATGAAACGTGTGCGTCGGGTCGGGCTTCATGCTGTCGGGCGCTTCAAATTGCGGCGCAGCAACGCAACAGCCGCTATCACCCGGCTCGGTGGCGGCTATGGTGTTGTTGACATTGATGGCAAAGATGCAGGCCAAGGCAATGTGGCGCAAGTGTTTCATTTCGGATGTGATGGTATTGGTTGTCTTTCCCGATTTTTCAAAGATAGATTCAATAGCTTTTGATTCTGCCACAAAGATACAACATTATTGTGACAAAGCAATGCTTGTTGGATAACCTCCCAGGGCGCAACCTCAGCAAAAAGGTGCCGGGCGAGAGCGCGGCGGAGGCGCGCCGTGTGTCAGGTCGGAGACCTGTTCGGTCTGAACACGGGTCGCGGCTCTGCCGCGGCCCGTGTGGGCGTGCGTCGCACCTGCGGCTCGGGGAGCCGCAGTGTCTTGGGCGTCACTTGCAGATACTGCGAGTCTCCGACCCGCGTCAGAGTTGGCATACCTACCATGGCCGCGGCAGGGGCCGCGACCATGGTTCAGACCGAACAGGTCTCCGACCTGGCACAGTCGGCGCCCCCGGCGCCGTTGCCGGAGTGTCTATCATGTTTCGTTCGCTTGGGTTTTGAGCATGGCGGCGCCATAAGGTAGCTTTTAGGGTGTCCGGGGTGGCCGTCATCGGAGACTTTTTTGCTGCCCAAGCGAGGCGGGGTGGGGTGGCTTAGCGGCGGGGGGTCCAGCTGTTGCAGGAGAGGGCGCTGTTGGCTTCTTGTCGGAAATTGGGGCAAGTTGAGTCGCCGAGACGTTCGCATGTTGCGCATGACTGACCCCCGCTTTCTGCCATCTTGACGTCACTTCCTTTCGACGCTGCTATCCCCGCTTTTAAGAAGTCTCTTGCGGTGTGCTTGAATATGAATAGGGCGATAATAAAGAATATTAGCGAGATTATGGCTACGGCAGTCATTATAGTCATAATGGCGATGGGCACGATTTTAGCGCCTAATTCGGGTGAGCGCTTGGCCAGACTGTTTTTATACCACCGTCCAAGCAGCACGACTACAGCCACTGTGGCTACAGCTGCGCCCAACATTGCCGGAATGTTTATGTCGACGTTGATTACGTTTGCCAAATCAAGTATAATCACAATTAGCGCAAGAGGCACACTCAGGGATGACATGCCGACATATCCAAAGACTATGGCGGGCAGCACCGGATATTTCTCCCCAATCGACTTGTTTACATATTCTTTGAGGTTGAGGAAGAACTTTATGTTAATGACATGGGTTGCCAATAAGGCGATGACCCACAATACTATCAGCCACCAATAAGTGTATAGGCCCATGCTTGTGACGACAAACGCCACCAATGTGATGCCCTGGACTATCGCAATAGTTTTTGCCTTCTCGAGTATGTTATTATTGTTGACGGTAAATGCGAGAAACAGGGTCAATGCAAATGGGATGAAGAAGAGGCTAACAAGCCATGAGTTGCGGCTCTTGGTTCGTCTTTCGATGGTCTGCTCTTGCTGCTTTCTATCTGCCCTCGACTGAATCAGGATATCGTCGTAGCTATTCACCAATGCATAGGCGTTGCTGCTAAGTCCGGCCACGGAGTCGGGCGAAAACATTTCCGGATTCTCGTGGTAGAAGATGATGGAGCTCGCCATACTCCAGTGTCTTTCGGAGAAACTAACAAAGGCCGCCGATAGCGCTGACTTGAATTGGCCGGTCATCTGCGGATTGTCGGTTGTCAGGCCGCTGATATGCAGGTTGCCCGGCTGTTGGTCTACTACAAAGATGTCGCCCCTGTCGTCATCATTAATCTCGGCTATTGCGTTGAGATTAAGGTCGCCGGAGGACTCGATATCCACGGTGTAGATGTACCATGAATTGTATTTCACGCCACGCTTCACGTGATGGATAAGCGCCTTAGTGAAGTTTTTGTTAAATTCAATATTAAGCCCGTCTATTTGGGTGGCAGCGTAGCGAGTCTCTGCCTGCAACAATGGCAAGCAGAGACTCAGAAGCAGTGTTAGTAGGAATGAGCGTTTCATTGAGCTACTGATTGTGGAGTTCGGTTATCTTGGCTGTGGGCTTGATATAGTCGAGGGAGAATTGGAGGTCGGGCACCATGTCGGAGTAGATGCCGTTCATAAATTCACGGCCTTGAGGTGTGAGGTCGTCGGCTTCGTCCACCACAATCCAAGCCGTGCCGATGTATGCAATCACGCCGCAGTCGGCATTATATTCCCATGTGACGTTCTTAAACTTTTTGAGGGTTTCCACTGTCGGGTCGCCTTTCTTGATTGTGATGCCGTCCACCACCA